>JBCCRX010000265.1:0-9773 GCA_039201015.1 Bacteroidota bacterium
AAATTAGTATATAGCTTGATTTCACAAATTTAATTATATCAAAGATACATAAAACACGTCAAAACAGAGTTAACTTATTGATTATCAGATATTTAATTTTTTGTAAAAATCGTGCTTCAAAAATTAAAACATACTCTTAGACATGAGGCGCGATCAAAAAAACCAGTGCAAATACTTATCTTGATTGCAATATAATTATCAAACTCATACTAAACGACTTCAAGATGAACAGCTACATTCTTAATGATGATTCCATTACTGACATAGCGCAAGACAAATTACATTTTAAACCACTCGCTGAAACTTTAGCAGAGATTGTTGAACACTCTAAACCGCCTTTAACCATTGGTATATATGGCGAATGGGGGGCTGGAAAGACCAGCTTAATGCGAATGAGTAAAAGCGTACTTGAGCAAAAACAGCACTACAAAATAATATGGTTTGATGCCTGGAAATTTGATAAGACGGACAATCTAAAAACGGCTCTCATAAGCGTCATCTTGAAAGCCATAGAAAAAGATGCCACAGCAGAAGCAGCTATTAAGCACAAAGCCAAAAAACTCTTCAAAGATGTCAACTGGGTTGGTTTAGGTGTAAAAACGCTACAGTTTGTTTCTCCTTTTGTCAATCCTTTGCTGGCAGCAGCGATTCCCGCTTTACAAGAATTAATACCAAAAAATAAAGATGGAGAAGCTGATATAAAAGAGATCAAGCACGATCTTAAATCCTTTCATAATAGTGAATCTGAGAAGCGAATAGAATTAATTGAAGAATTTCATAAGAACTACAAAGAACTTGTAGATGATTATCTAGGAGAGCAGGGAAGGATGGTCATTTACATAGATGACTTAGATCGTTGCATGCCTGATAAGGCTTTGGATATATTTGAAGTCATAAAACTGTTTCTGAATGTAGATAAATCTATTTTCATCATAGGAATGAATAAGAAGGTGATCGCCAATGGAATTGAGCAAAAATATGGAGCTAATTCCTCTAAATGGAGCAGTGATTATTTAGATAAAGTCATTCAAATTCCTTTCCGCCTTCCACCTATTGAGCGAAATATTATAGAAGATGACTTTATCAGCAAGCTCAATGTTTCCCCTGGTGTAAAAAACTCCATAGAAATTATTGCGGATTCTGTGGACAATCCTAGAACCATCAAAAGGTTACTCAACAATTACGAGATTTATAGAATATTATCGAAAAAGAGGGGCATCAAGATAGAAGAAATGATTCTTGCAAAAATCATCGTGCTGGAATTCAGGTGGAGAAGATTTTTTAACAAATACCTAGAATTTAGAAGAACCCAAAATTTCAATGCCATTGATCATCTGTATAAATACATAGAAACCAAGGCAAGCGAAGGAGAAATATCGAATCAAAATTTGAAGGAATTTTATCAAGACAATTCGCTGCTTAGCTTTCTTAGAAGAGAACCTACCCTAAAAGGAGTTAATCTGGATGATTACCTCTATTTCTACAATAGGTCAAACCTTGAGATTGAGGAGGAGAACAACTTTGATATTGCTTTTAAAGCATACGAAGATAGAAACTACGATCAGGCAATTAGTTTCTATACTAAAGAACTAATGACTAATCCCAAAAATAAATATGCTTACTTTAATCGAGGACTGGCCTTCAAAAATATTAATGATTCAATTCGTGCTATAGAAAACTTTACGAATGTCATTCGATTGGATGAGGACTACGAGAGGATCTATTTTGAGCGAGGCTATAGCTATTATAAGATGAAAAAGTACGACAAAGCGATTAGCGATTTCAAAATGCAGTTGAAAAAATCGCCTTCTGACCATTATTCATTTGAGTATCTAGGGAAGTGTTTCTATGATCGAAAAGATTACAAGGAAGCTATTGAGCAATTCAACTTAGCAATTCAGCACAATCCCACGGATGATAACGAAGTATTCAATGAGGTCTATAACAACAGAGGTATGTGCAAATACAATCTGAGGCAAGCTGATTATGGCATTGAAGATTACACTTATTGTATTAATATGAATACTTCGGAAGGCTATGTTTATCTTTTTAATCGCTCTTTGATTTATTATTATATTACCAAAGAGCTTGAGAAAGCTTCGGATGACCTAATTTCCTCTATTGAACTTGATGATAGCTACACTAGGTCATATGATAATTTATTAATGTTGGTGGATACGCTCTTGGAGAAAGAAGAAAAATCTAAAAAGAAGAAAAGAGTTAATGATTTGAAAGCGAAAATTAATAGAAGTAAGATTGCCAAAGAAACGAAAGATAAAATACTATCTTACATTGAAATGAACAGGAAATCGTAAGGCTCCATTCACAATATTATTTTTGAGCAGCAGAAAAAAGTCTCTAAAAATCAGCAAGTTGAGGGGTTTCCCGCACCTTCGGCGCGAAAATCCTTTTGGAGAGAGAGAGGAATCGGTGGTAAAACTGCCGATTCCTCTCTATCTCCTGAAGTTCCCTTCGCTGCGTCAGCAGCGAATTATATGGAATTTCGACACTTATGAAACGCTATTGCAGCATTCACTAAGCACCGCATACCGTTACAATCAGAAACACTGAAATAATTATTTATGGCTAAGAAAAATAAACGAAAGATTGGAGTTGTTTACTCAACTAATCCAGATTATGATTATGAATACGAAGAGAAAGAAGAAGTGGAAGATATTGCCCCTAAAGAGCAAAAACTCAGGGTTTTAATTGACCGAAAGCGTCGAAAGGGCAAAGAAGTTACGCTCATTACTGGTTTCGTTGGCACATCAGAGACCCTCAAAGCATTAGGGAAGTACTTAAAAACCAAATGCGGCGTGGGAGGCAGTGTAAAGGAGGAAGAGATTATCATTCAGGGGAATTTCAGAGATAAAATTGTTGAGCTATTGAAAGAAAAAGGATACACCAACACGAAAAAATCAGGCGGATAATATTTAATTAATGTCACAAAAACATTGATCTTTCGTATTATCTAGCAGGTTTATAGCATCGCTTATTTTAAAATTTCTGATTATAGTGTTTTGCGGTGAAAGAAAAAGTCTCTAAAAAATCAGCAAGTTGAGGGGTTTTCCGCGTCTTCGGCGCGAAAATCCTTTGGAGGGAAAGAGGAATCGGCAGTAAAACCGCCGATTCCTCTCTCTCCTGAAATTCCCTTCGCTAAGTCAGCAGCGAAGTATATGGAATTTCAACACTTATGAAACGCTATTGCAGCATTTACTGACCACCGCATGCCGTTACAATCAGTAAAATTTAAGATTTTATCTACGCGAAATCAAAGCTGTAGAAGCGAGTTTTCCAAAAAAAGAAACTGGACTATTACAAATATGAATCGCTTTTATTTAAATTTGCGACCATACGTAAGAACTTAGTACCCAGTAATAGAGTTTTTAGATACTGACTTTTGTTGTAAAATTGACCTAGTGCTAGAGAAATGAACAGATCGACCACGTACTTCTTGGTAGCTATATTTTCGTGCCTAATCCTATCGGGCTGTGCAGAGGATAAACTAAGCAATCCGCTTGATGTCAGTTTAAAAAGGCGTCTCAATGCCATTTCTCCTACCAATAGTTTTTCTCACTATATTATGCCTAGTGAAACAGCTTATGAAGAAATTCCACAAGACCCTAGCAATCCATTGAACCGCCAAAAAGTAGCACTAGGACGTATGCTGTTCTACGAAACGGGGCTAGCTCGAGATGCCAATCAAATTTCTAGCAATAATACTTACTCTTGTGCCTCCTGCCATATTCCCTCAGCAGCTTTCACGCCCGGTCGAGAACAAGGTATAGCAGATGGAGCATTTGGTTTTGGCTACAACGGAGAGGGAAGACAGCTCCTTCAATCCTACGATCCAAACGAAGTAGATGCACAAGGCGCGCGTCCTTTGAGCATGCTCAATGTGGCTTATGTGACCAATACGATGTGGAGTGGTCGTTTTGGTTCTATTGATAATAACATCGGTACAGAACATCTGTGGGAAGGTGGTTTGGAAGTCAATCATCTTGGACTGCATGGATTGGAGGCTCAAAATATTGAAGGGCTGCATCTGCACAGGATGATTATCAATGAATCCTTGATGACCGAATTGGGCTATAAGGATTATTTTGACATTGCTTTCCAAGAATTTCCAAAAGAAGAACGCTACACAGACATTACTGCGAGTTTTGCTATATCTGCTTATCTGCGCACTCTGCTGACCAATCAATCGCCTTTTCAGGAATGGCTAAAAGGCAATGAAGATGCCATGACCGATCAAGAGAAAGGGGGAGCTTTGTTATTTTTCACAAAAGCGGGTTGCTACAAATGCCACGAAGGACCTGCACTGAATGCCAATGAATATTACGCAATTGGCGTAAAGGACTTGCACGAAATAGAAGGCGTTGTCAGAACCTCTAGGGACGACAACAGAAATTTGGGTAGAGGTGGATTCACTGGTAAACCTGCTGATATGTATAAATTTAAAGTGCCACAACTCTACAACTTGAGGGAAGCTCCATTTTTGTTTCATGGTAGTAGCATGACAACTTTACAAGAAGCCGTAGAATATTTCAATGATGCCATTCCTGAAAATGCAGATGTGCCAACCTCACAAATTGCTTCTCAAATGAAGCCACTCGCATTATCAGAAGAAGAGATGGATGCTTTAACTGCATTTTTGAGTAATGCGCTTTATGACTCCAATATTGAACGATACGTGCCAAACAATGTACTTTCTGGTAATTGTATTCCGAACAACGACAGCGTTTCCAAAAAGGATTTGAATTGTGAATAAGCTAAAATCATGAATTAAATCTATTGTAAATACCGCCAGCTTTGCAGCCCTTATCAATTGTTCTAACTAGCACTTTGCCTCGTCCAATATCTTTGTCCACGTCTAATTTTTCTTCATGAATAAAACACCTTTTGCCGTCATTGACTTGGGCACCAATACCTTTCATTTGCTCGTTGCACAAGAACAAAAGAAAGGCTTTGAAATACTTTATCGTGAACGTATTTTCGTCAAATTAGGAGAGCAAGGCATTGAGACTTTAGGACAAGTTCCTTTCGAGCGAGGCATACTAGCCATGAAGCACTTCTCAGAAGTAGTACAGCAGTTTAGAGTCAGAAAAGTACGCGCAATCGGTACAGCAGCCCTACGAACAGCGAGCAATGGAATAGCATTTTTAGAGCGCGTGAAAGCGGAAGCAGCTATTGATATTCAGATCATTACGGGCGAAGAAGAAGCAGCCTTGATTCATAAAGGAGTAGCTTTGGCAGTTCCTATTTTGGAGCAAGAACGCGTCCTGATTATGGACATTGGCGGCGGTAGTGTTGAGTTCATTATTGCAGATGCAAAGCAAGTTTTTTGGGCGAATAGTTTTCCAGTGGGTGTTTCTGTACTCTTCAAACAATTTCATAAAAGTGATCCCATTTCAGCATCAGAAATACGAGATTTACGAACTTTCTTGAAAAAGACTTTTCTTCCTTTAGATGATGCACTTACACAATTTCCAATACAAAGCATGATAGGTGCGTCGGGCACTTTTGATGTGATGGAAGACAATCTGCCTATACTTGAATCGCAAGCTGCTTACAGCATTATTGACTTACAAAAGTATAAGTTCTTTCAAAATAGCGTAGTGGAGAGTACGCATGCAGAACGTTTGCAGATGCCCGAAATTCCTAGAGAACGGGCGGATTTAATCGTAGTCGCCTTGCTATTGGTAGAAATTATTTTGGAAAAGCTCAATGTGGCGCAATTGAGTGTTTCTCATTTCGCGATGAAGGAAGGTATTTTGCAGGAGATGATGAAGATGGATTGAAATGCTAGAAAGCGTAACCTACATTAACATTCAGGCTCAAAAAAGCGTCTGCCCTTCTATTGAAATCAATCAAATTTAAAAGTATTGCACTTTCTAGTTCCAATACTATTTGATCGTCCAAAAAACGCCACTGACCACCTTGTTGTAATACTAGTCCAAGCATCCTGTTGTTATTATTTGTGAAAGTAACTTGACTACCCTTTGTGAAAAAGTTTTCACGCCGTCTCAAATTAGAATCATTCATAGCATAACGACCACCAAAACCTAGTCCAACAAAAATGCTTTGTTTGGATGTAGCAGGAAGGATATAATGTTTTGCACTTAGCCTAAAGTGAGCATATCGTTCATTTCGGAAAGGGAAAGACTCGTTGAGTATTGATCTTACCAATTGAGATTCAATAAAGTAGGATAGTTTGGCTTCTGAAGCCCATTTTTCAGAAAAATAGCGTTCATGGGAAAGACCTACCTCTTTTTCCAAAATTCAAAGTACATCTATTTTGATTTCATTTTTGTGAGGCTGGGCAAAGGTGGGTGCAGCGATCAATAACATTGCAACAAAAGCGAGGAACTTCATTGATATCAAAGTTTGATTATAAACATATTGTTAAAACGTATTGATCTTGATTTATTGTTTATTTTTATGAAAATCTAACCATTCGTTGAAGGGACTTTCTGTCCAAAGGTCTCCTTGAATTTTTTGGCATGTATCATTTTATTTCAAAAGTAGTTGACATTCTTAGATTCAATTAGTATGTACATCAAACAAAAGTGTCTAGTAGTGAAAGCTTTGTGTCCTGATTTATTGGCATATATCGGCTATTGAATTGGGAGAAAAGAGGACGATTGAAAATCTAATGAAACAATGCTTGATAAATAAGGGTTTTCAGAATAGCTGCTTCCCTCAATACAGCAAGCATAGAATTATGGAACAAGCCTTTTTAGAAAAACTTTTTCAAGAACATCAGCAAAGAAAAGCAATGCCCTCTCCCAAAGCAGTTTGTGCTTTTTTGGACGGAGTATTAAAAATTCTTTTTCCAGAATTAGCCGACCGAAAATATGAAAGTTTTCGGGAACTGGAGTTGCACTACGCACAAACTAAGCTACAACTTTTCTACATACTAGATGCCCTAAAATTTCAGCTTGAAAAAAGTCCAAAGTACCTTGAAAATCAGTTCTTTCAGCAATTGCCTGCCATCCGAGAACAACTCCTCACAGATGCTGCTGCCATCTCCAAAGGCGATCCTGCTGCCAAAGATAGACAGGAAGTCATTCGGACTTATCCAGGCTTTTTTGCTATTGCGGTCTATCGGCTAGCGCACGAATTTTTTAAGCTCCATGTGCCTTATATGCCTCGTGTACTCACGGAATATGCCCACAGTAAAACGGGCGTAGATATTCATCCTAGCGCAAAGATCGGTAGTGGTTTTTGTATAGATCATGCTACGGGAATTGTCATTGGTGCAACTGCTGAAATTGGTCAAAATGTAAAAATCTATCAAGGTGTGACCTTGGGTGCTTTGAGTGTCAAAAAAGAACTAGCCAAAGTGAAACGGCATCCTACTATCGAAGATCATGTGGTCATTTATTCAGGTGCTACTATCTTGGGAGGAGATACTGTCATCGGAGAAGGTAGCATCATTGGTGGTAATGTTTGGTTGGTGAAAAGTGTGCCAGCGTACTCTCGTGTTTATTATATGGGGCATTTGCAGCAGGAAGCCTCCGTTCTATCAAAGCAATGATAAAATTGTGCTATTGTAGCATTGTATGCTTAAGCAAGCGATTTTCTTTATGGAAAAGCCTAAAAAATATCTACAACTCAATGATTTGGATGCCTATAAGTTGGCTTTTCACCTTTCTAACTATGTTTAGGAAATTGTGATGGAATGGGAATGGTTTCCTAAGAAAACAGTAGGATCACAGTTCGTCCAAGCAATGGATAGCGTTTCTGCAAATATAGCCGAAGGCTTTGGTCGCTATCACAAGAAAGATAAAATCAAGTTCTACCGATATAGCCAGGGGTCATTGAAGGAGTGTTTTGATTGGAATGCCAAGTCAAAAAGAAGAAATCTAATTGACGAAGAAACACATCAGCACAGCTATCAGGAACTCAAAAAAGTAGAACCCGCTCTCAGGCAATTGATTAAATACACCAATGAAAAATTAAAATTTTAATGTTTTAGCTATTGTCCTACTGTATCAAAATCACAATACAGCAATGACACAATGTAACAATAACACAATGAAACAATGGCAAGCCATCCCATACGACAAAGTAACTGCAAAACATCTACAAAACGTACTCCAAATTCATCCGATCTTTTGCCAATTGTTGGCGCAGCGGGGCATTTCAACTTATGAAGAGGCGCGTCAATTTTTTCGACCTTCCCTTTCCAATTTGCACGATCCTTTTTTGATGAAGGGCATGGAGCAAGCAGTTGCTAGAGTACTGCAAGCCATAGAACGGCAAGAAAATATATTGATATATGGCGACTATGATGCGGATGGGGTCACGGCAGTAGCTTTGTTGTACTCTTTTTTGTTGCCTTTGCACAAAAAGCTAAATTATTATATTCCAGATCGTTACAAAGAAGGTTATGGTGTCTCTTATCCAGCAATAGAGTGGGCACAGCAGCAAAACATTGATCTTATCATTACCGTAGATTGTGGAATTACGGCACACGGACCGCTAAAAATGGCACAGTACAACGGCATAGATTGTATTGTTTGCGATCATCATTTACCCAAAGAAGAATTACCTGCCGCTTTTGCTATTTTAGACCCAAAACAAGCCGATTGCGCTTATCCTTATAAGGAATTAAGTGGTTGTGGTATTGCTTTTAAATTGGCACAAGCGATCAATCAACGGCGGTCACGTTCTTTTGAGCATTGTGAAGATTTGCTGGATTTGGTAGCAATCAGTACAGCAGCAGATATTGTGGAAATGCGTGGCGAAAACCGAATATTGACGTATTTTGGCTTGAAGCAACTCAATCAAGGAAAACGCTTGGGCTTGAATCGGCTGATCGAAAACAGTGGTCGAGCGCGTCCTCTGGGTGTGAGTGATGTGGTCTTTGGTATTGCGCCTTTGCTAAATGCTGCGGGTCGTTTGGCAGATGCCAAGCAAGCCGTTCAGCTTTTGCTTGCGCAATCGAAAAATACCGCAGCAGATTTGAGTCGTGTGCTAGAACTTCGCAATAAAATGCGTAAGGAATATGACCAGCGAATCGCAAAGGAGGCAAACGAGCTTTTTCAGAAAGAAGAAAATTGGCAAGACAAAAGTAGTATTGTTTTATATCAAAAACATTGGCACAAAGGCGTCATTGGTATTGCCGCTTCCAGACTAGTGGATAAGTTTCACCGCCCCACTTTTATCCTTACCGAATCGGAGGGACAAATTGTAGGTTCTGCCCGTTCGATCAAGGGCTTTGATATTCATAAGGCACTGGAACATTGTTCTGATTTACTCCTCAATTTCGGTGGACACCAATACGCTGCTGGCTTAAAACTAAGGAAAGAAAACCTCTATCTTTTTCAAGATCGTATGGAAGCTTATTTGAGTATGCATCTGGAAAAAGCAGATAAGATTCCGACCATTGATTACAGTGCAGAATTGGACTTGAAAGTAATTACGCCCGCTTTTTGGGATATCTTGAAGCAGTTTGCGCCATTCGGTCCTGGCAATCGCAATCCGATATTTGTGAGTAGAGAACTAAAAGACAGTGCCTACTCTAAAGTTCTAAAAGGGAAACATTTAAGATTATCGGTGAGGCAAAACGATTCGCAAGTCATGAGCGGCATTGGGTTTGGACTCGCCAAGAAATATGAATTTATGAAAGATGCTATGAAAATAAATGTATGCTACAATTTGCAGATAAACAGGTGGAAAGGTAAAAATTATATGCAAATGACCGTAAAGGACATAAAGCCCTTTACTTGATCATCTTGCGTAGTCTTGTCATATACATATCTTAA
>JBCCRX010000266.1:0-9773 GCA_039201015.1 Bacteroidota bacterium
ATGTGATCGCTTTCGCCACTGAAAAGTTGCTGTGGCGTAATGGTATTGCCGTCGCTTTTGGACATTTTGCGCCCGTTCATCAGTAGCATATTGGTGTGCAACCAATAGCGCGCGCCCTCACAATTGCAAGCCGCTGTATTTTGAGCCACTTCATTTTCGTGGTGCGGAAATTTCAAATCATTGCCGCCGCCGTGGATGTCAAAAGTCTGCCCTAAATACTTGGTACTCATAGCAGAACATTCCAAATGCCAACCTGGAAAACCCACCGACCAAGGCGATTCCCAGTGCATCAGGTGATTCTCTGCCGCTTTCATCCAAATCGCAAAATCAGAAGGATGTCGTTTTTCGCTTTGATTCTTTAAATCATCCCGCGTTTCTGTCATCAAATCTTCGACGATTCTACCTGATACTTTTCCATAATTTTTGCCTGCTTGAACGTATTTGATCGTATCGAAATAGACCGAACCATTGGCTTCATAGGCGTAGCCATTGTCTAGAATGTCCTGCACCATCTGTATTTGTTCAGGAATATGTCCCGTTGCTCGCGGCTCAATGCTTGGAGAGAGATTGTTGAAAATGCGCATCATGTCGTGAAAGCCATTCGTATATTTTTGGGCGACTTCCATCGGTTCTAATTGCTCCAAACGCGCTTGTTTAGCGAGCTTATCTTCGGCATCGCTATCGTCCACATCGCCCACCAAATGCCCCACATCGGTCACATTCCGAACGTAGCGTACTTGATAACCCAAATACATTAAATAGCGATAAATAACATCAAAACTAGTGAAGGTTCGGCAATTGCCTAAATGGACATCGCTGTAAACGGTTGGCCCGCAAACGTATAGACCAACTTTGCCTTCTACCAAAGGCACAAAGCTTTCTTTTTCTTTTTTGAGGCTGTTATAAACTTGTAATGATGATTTCATTATTTCGTTTTACCGACAGTTTCACATTTAGGATTTAGAAATGTCATTTTTTGTGCTAAACTGTAAGAATAATTCCCAGATTTGGGTTTGAAAATGACATTTCTTGCCCCCAGATTGGTAAAATCTCCCATGTGAGAAATTACTGTCGTTTTACTCAAAGGATAGATAAACAGTTGATTATCAGATTTTTGTTTTGAGGGCGCAAATATACTGAAAACTGCTTATTATTGCGTGTGCTAGCTTGCTTTTCAGTTGTTAAGTTGATCAAGCATTTTTTGCGCACGACCTGAAATAGATTTTCGCTCATCCAATTTCAACCTATCAAGCTGTGGTTGCATCCAGTCTTTCAATACCACATCTTTTTTTGCCCATTTGCTCAGCGTATTCATCGTTTGAGTCAGTACAATCCAATCGCTGTGATGCGCCAAGTTGTGCTTCATAATGTCTTTTGCCTTTTCCATTTGCTGTTCGGTCATTTCTTTTTTAAGTAGATCGAAGACTTGTGCAAGCGTCCATTGTGCAGAGGCTTGCTCTATCAGAGCAATTTCCGATAGCAGTCGGTCAATGTAAGGCAGTAAAATCGCTCTCTTTGCCTTTGCAATTCGTTTTATTGCATTGGAAGTCCGTAGTCGAACTACCTGATCTTCACTGAAATAGCAATTGAACAATTCGTCGAAATACTGCTCTTCTGCTAGCACTGCTTCCACCACTTCTACCGTATTTCCGAGCGAGTTGGGATGTCCTCCTTTCAAGCGTTCTTCGAAATTTTTCATTTGTCCAAGACTGTAAAATAATCAATAGCGCGCATGATCGCTGCTGATTTTGCTGTATATATTTCTTCAACTCCATACATTGTAAACTAAGGTATTTTAATTTTGAGAAGCAAGAAATTCCTTAGCATTTCCAGCTTCAAAAAACCTATCTGCCGCTGTCAAAGACGGCAGCGAACAAGGTTTGAGGGAGAAAAAAGGGTTTTTCTAAAGTCCTTTTTTCTCCCTCAAACTCCCCTGTATAAAATATAAATAAACTTAGTTTACACTGTACCTTACGTTTCGCTGATTTGAAAATCAAAAAATCAAAATTTAATACTGTTTGTACAATAAAAAACCGCTGGGCATACTTGTTGAACGATTTCAGGAGCGTTACTAGGACTTATTTTGAGCATGGCTTAAGACTTCGTACATGCCTAATAATAAATATTAGATTGTAGTGATTGTCTTTTATTCAAAGAATCAGTTTTTGGCGCAACGCAATTTGCCAACTTTATCACTGCACTTTTGCTCTTGTTTGCTCTAATACGACTGCCAAGAGAATCAGTCCACCACCAATCAGACTTTGCCAAGAGGGATACTCTTGAAGAAAAATAACAGCGATGATAATACCATAAATGGGTTGTACGCTGCTCATGATGCTCGCTGTACTGACCGAAAAATGTTTAAAGCTATTCAAAAATAAAGTATGACCAATCGCAGTGGTGACCAAGCCTAGCGTAATTATGGGAAAAAGAAAATCATTCACTTGATTAGAGGAATAGAAGTGAAGAACAGGTGAAAGAAGGACTATCGTCACGAGCATTTGGTAGAACATCAAAATAGAGCCATTGAAGCTACTCACTTTTGTTTTTAGAATAATGTTCCGAATGGAATAAACAAAGGCGGAGAGTAAACCGATCAGAAGTCCTTGGGAGACATTATTCGATAAATCAAAATTGGGAACCAGAAAGAAAATACCAAGCAAGACGAGCGCAGCCAGTAAAAGCTGTTGAGCATACAATCTCGTTTTCAAGATCAGCGGTTCTAGCAAAGCAGTCATGACTGGGTAAGTGAAAAGCGAGAGCATGCCTATGGCTACATTCGACAATTGTAGGGCATAAAAATAAGTGACCCAATGCGCCGCCATTAAGACACCTGTTCCTAAAATCAGTCCGCTGTCTCGCTTGCTGCCCAATCGAAATGAAAAGCCTTTCCATTGGCAATATATTCCCAAAAAGAGCAATGCAAAAAGTGCACGCCACCAAATCGTGAGTGGTGGTGGTAAAGCAATAAAGCGTCCTAGCGCGCCTGAAGTTCCAATGCAAAGCATCGCAAAATGTAGCTCTAACAATGGTCGAAGATTGCTTTGATTTTTCATCTAGGAAAGGTAGAAAAAATGTGTTACTTTGTTTTTTTCTTATCCATAAAAGCAATAGTCCGTGTAATTTTTGAACCACAAAAGACACAGAGAACACAAAGTGTCGATGTTCAAGTAATTATATTATTGTTTGTCTTGTAAATTTTGTACGAACTGTTGTAAAAGTAGAGCAATATGCAAATCTACGACCAAATACAAGAATGTGTAAAATACATACAAACTCAAACAGATTTTCAGCCCGAATTTGGAATAGTGTTGGGCACTGGCTTGAGTCAATTAAGTGAAGACATTGAGGTTATTCATCGTTTTGATTATGGAGATTTGCCACATTTTCCTAAGGCGACGGTGGAAAGTCATCGAGGAAAGCTGATCCTTGGACACTTAGCAGGAAAAAAAGTAGTGGCGATGGCAGGACGCTTTCATTATTACGAAGGATACGATATGCAAAGAGTCACTTTTCCGATTCGAGTATTGAAATATCTAGGTATTCAGCAGCTTATCATTTCAAATGCGGCAGGTAGTGTGAATGCAAATATCGAAGCGGGTGATCTTGTTTTTGTTCGCGACCACATCAATTTACACGCCGCCAATCCCTTGCGGGGCGAAAATGACCAGCGGCTAGGGCCTAGATTTCCAGATATGATGCACACTTACAACCTGCAACTGAACGCTAAAGCCCTCAAAATCGCTTCGCAGAATGGCATTCGGGCGCACGAAGGGGTTTACGTCGGTCTGCAAGGACCGAATTTAGAGACGCCTGCGGAGTACAAATTTCTAAATATTATCGGTGGGGATTTGGTGGGTATGTCCACTGTTCCAGAGGTGATTGTTGCCAAGCACATGAATCTAGCTGTTTTTGTATTGTCCGTTATTTCTAATAAATGCTTTCCTATCGAACGTCTGACACCAACCACTTTAGAAGAAGTAATTGAAGTGGTAGAACAAGCTGCTCCGAAAGCACAATTGATCGTCAAAGCCTTATTGTCAAAATTTTAGTAACGGACAAACAATAAGTTCTGCATTTTGACCGAGCAGATTTTGTTCTGATACAAGGCAAAAAACGTAGGAATCCTCTCGGCTGGCGAGGCTTTTTAACGCAGTAGCGGGACAAAAGATGCCGTCATAAATCGGGAAGTTATTATTTGATCGTTACTTAGTTCTATAATCCTTGTGTAAGATTTCGTAAGATCGGTTTCTACTGACTTTATTTCATTCCCAATCTTTCTTACTTTTGCATATCATATATAATCATTTCTTTGTATTAAGTTCCACTTATTACCGTATCAACTCTAATTTTTGCGTTTAACCTTTTAGCCTTCACACAAAATAAATTCATGCTCATTATACTTTCTTTCTTTCTAGCACACTGGTATTTATCTATTTTTTCTCAAACATTCTTCCTACATCGCTACGCGGCGCATCGAATGTTTAAGATGAATAAATTTTGGGAACGATTCTTCTATATTTTCACCTTTATCACGCAAGGCAGCAGCTATCTCAGTCCTGCTTCTTACGGAAAGATGCACCGATTGCACCACGCGCATGCCGATACAGAACACGATCCACATTCGCCTTCTTACAGTAAAAATCTATTCGATATGATGTGGAAAACCCGTCGTATTTATTTAGACATTGATCGAGATAAAGTGGCGGTAGAGAAGCGATACACCAAAGATTTACCAGAATGGGAGGCTTTTGATGACTTTGCGCAACACATTCTCACGCGTATTGCTTGGGCGTTATTTTACATTTGGTTCTATGTACAATTTGCGCCGAGTGCTTGGTGGTTCATCTTGATCCCAATTCACATTACTATGGGACCGACACATGGCGTTATCATCAATTGGTTCTCGCATCGAATTGGTTATCGCAATTTTGAGAGCAAAGATACTTCTACGAATTATTTGCCCTTCGACTTTTTGACTATGGGCGAAGGCTACCACAACAATCACCACCGCTATGGACACAAGCCCAATTTTGGTAGTGTTCGTTGGCACGAAATTGATTTGACTTGGCTGGTAATTAAGGGATTGGATAAAGTAGGCGTTTTGCAGTTGAGGGTTTAGGCTGGCGAAAATAAATGCTCTTAAATCAAAAGACATCTAGAGTAACACATTCTAGATGTCTTTTTTACATTACTTCTTAACAACGAATAGTTGCCCAACTACACCTCTTTCAGCAAATTCTCTGCTTGTTCTATCTCTTCATTTTCCTCTTCTCCTCGTCCACTCCGATCAATCACCGTCGAACTCGCTTGCTGTGTTCCCAGCAGCACCACATCCTGGATATTGACGTGCTTAGGACGTGTGGCTAAAAAATAGATCGTATCTGCTACATCGCTTGCTCGCAATGGTTGGAAGTCGTCGTATATTTTAGCGCGTTCGGCATCGCCGTCGAAGCGCACCAATGCGAACTCGGTTTCCTCAACGTGTGCAGGAGCAACTTGACTCACACGAATGCCATATTTGTGCAAATCCAAGCGCATGCCTTTGGTCAAAGCATCCACTGCGTGTTTGCTCGCACAATAGACGCTACCATTTGGATAAACTTCTTTGCCTGCCGTGGAGCATACGTTGATGATGTGTCCTTCTTGGGCTTTCACCATCAAAGGCGAAATGGCGCGCGTCATGTAGAGCAAACCTTTCACATTGGTATCGATCATGGTGTCCCAATCTTTCAGCTTGCCTTCATGCACGGATTCAAAGCCCTTCGCCAAGCCCGCATTGTTGATTAAAATATCAATCTTTTGCCAAGTATCGGGTAATTCGTTCACCATTTCTTCCACCGAAAGCGGATCGCGTACATCGAAGGAAGTGATCAAAATATCAGAAGCATATTCATCCTGATAAAAAGCCTTCAGGTCTTCCAATCGTTTGCTGCGCCGTCCCGTCAGGATAAGCCGATAACCATTTTCGGCAAAAATATCGGCACAAGCCCTGCCGATGCCCGATGTTGCTCCAGTGATGAGTACCGTTTTCTGATTTTCCGCTATTTTTTGCTCAATGCTTGTAGCAGACGCAGTCGCTATCGTTGCTGCTTCTTCCTCTTGTACTGGAAGATTAGCGATGTCGTTTTGAGCAGTTTGCAGTAAATTTTGATTTTTCAGTACCAAATCTTCCAGTCGCTTGATGTCGTCTTGTAGTTTATTAATCAATTCTTTAGAAGCTTCTACTTCTTCGGCAGAGGAAGCAGTAGTATCAATTGATTCGGTGCTTTGAGCTGCACCAAAAAAGGCTGCATCATTTTGTTCCGTCTTCACCTCTGGATTGTACTTCGCTGCCATGCGATAAGCCTGTTGTGCCGCTTCGATCTGTCCCAATTCGTGGTAAATGACTGCCAAATCATAGTGCGCATAAGGATGATCTGCTTGTAGGGCAATGGTCTGCTGAAAATGTTCAATCGCTGCTTCTTTATTGCTCAAATAATCTTCTTGCAAAACCGCGTATTGATAATTAGCATCAGCATTTTTAGGATTTTGGGAAAGTGCCAAAGCAAAATGATGTACTGCTTCCTCTTCTTGTCCTTCAAACTGATTGGCTAAGAGATTGGCTAGGCGGTAATGCGCTTCTGGATAATTCGTATCTATTTGAACGACTTGCTCGAAATTGAGTTTGGCAGCGGTATATTTTTCTTGGATTTCATCTAATTCACCTAATAAAAAGAAGGCATCTGTATTTTTAGAATCGTACTCCAAAAGTTTTTCTAACTGCTTGCGCGTACTGCCAAAATCTTCTCTGTATTTGAGAATAGCTTTCGCAAAAGTGTAGCGTAAGGCAGGACTTTCTGGATAAACTGCTAGCCCTTCCTCAAATCGGCGAAGCGCTGTGTAAACATGTCCTTCTTGAATCAATTCATTGCCACTGATGATAATAGATTCGACGCTTTCGGAGGTCAAAGGAGGATTTAGAGATACTTCTTCCGCTTTCTTTTCTGCTTCCAACTCAACTGCTTCAATTTTTTCTAAACTATCTTCTTCTTCAACTTCTTCTCCGTTGGTAATTGCTGCCGTTTCTCTTTCCAAAGCAGGCATTTCTTCCTCCAGAATGGCTTCAAACTGGTCGGCGAGTTCTTCCAAATGTTCCGTTTGCTCCGCTTCTTCGATTGGCGTTTCCTCCATTTCTTCTGATGAGGTTGGTATTTCGTTTTCTAGGCTTTCCGTCAAACTATCTCCAATGTTCAACTCAAGGGGCAGCTCAGCCGTAGCATCTAAGGCTACTTCTTCCTCAAAAAAGTTACCCAAATCAGGCACTTCAATGGCTTCTTCTGTGGACGTTTCTATTATTTCCTCTGCACCAGCTTCTAAGGTACTATCTTCCACAAAATCAGTAACGGCTTCACTCGTGACGACAGTAGCAGCTTCATTGAGTGGTATTGCCTGGTCAGAATCAGAGATGTTTGCAGTTATTACTTCCTCCAAAGATTCGCTGGCAGTAGGAATACTTTCGGTATCTTCTTCTGAGGGAAGTGCGGTAAAGTTTCGATGTGCATTCAGGTCATTCGTGAAGGCAAAGAAGGGATAGAAATTGTTGCTTTTAAACTCTTCATAAGTCGTATAATCCCTGTTTCTTAAAAAGCGCAAAAATTCCCCAATCTCCGAAGAAATGCTACGGATGACGCGTAACTGCTCGTTCAAGGCGACTTCTTCTTCCGAAGATAGCTGCCTTTTTTGTCGGCGTACTTCCAGATACTGGTCTTGCCAATAGTTCATGTATTGAATGACATTACTCACTCGATCGAAGGAAGTTGGTTTCCGAGTGATAATGCCTGTTTCTTCGTCTCGATAGATGCCATCGGTCACTATGGCTTTGATTCGATTGGCTCGAACTAGGTTTTGGAAGGTGGGTAGGAGTTCATACATGCAGT
Organism: Bacteroidota bacterium; assembly: GCA_039201015.1. Classification (GTDB taxonomy): domain Bacteria; phylum Bacteroidota; class Bacteroidia; order Chitinophagales; family Saprospiraceae; genus JAAUTG01. The sequence continues at coordinate 7,920 of JBCCRX010000266.1, forward strand.
TTTCGCAACGCAAGAAATTATCGCTGACCAATAGGACAATCGGACGGTCTATATCTTGTATTCTCTGGTGCAATCGAAGTTCGTCTCCGTCGCAGTTTAGATGCTCAAAATCGTATGCGGCTTGACTTAAATTGCGGTCGATTTCATTTGCTGTTTGCTCGTTCGCGCTGTGATACGCTATAATTATCTTCTTATTTGCCATAATTGTTTTGATCGTTGTAATTTGCTACGCAGTGCATTTTGTTTATTTGGATAATGGTTTGTCTCTGAAAGGATACACTTTAGATCATACAGAGGAAAAAATAGACGGGTAAAATTTAAAGAATTGATTGTGAACTTACTGCATTTGGTTTCTTGCCCACTAGATTTACTTTTCCACCTATCTTTACTACGAAAATCTCTTCTTTTTGGTTACGATAACTGTTAAGATAAAGAATTATAGAGTGAGGTTGAATTTGAAAACTCACAAACTGGTAGTATGATTAGCTGTTATTCTTTATCGAGTGCTTCTATGACTTTCTCGATTTCTTGTACTGGCAAATCTACTACTTTGGAGATGATTTCTACTGGCATGTTTTCTTGCCAACAGCGCTTAATTACTTCTTTTTTTTCTTCGAGTTTTCCCTCAATTTTTCCTTCAACTTTTCCCTCAATTTTTCCTTCAATTTTTCCTTCAATCTTCCCTTCTGCTTTCCCTTTCTTTTCTGCCGCAATTAATCTACCCCTTTCATCTTGTTCTGCAATGGAAGCATTATCATAGGCAATTAATTCCTCTTTTTTCCAACTGTGGCGATCTGCATCTTTGTAAGCTTCAATTAATCCTTCGTCCTCTACGTTTTCGGGTATAACGTCTAAGTTTTCTGCATTCTTGATAAAGAAAATCCACTTTTCCACCAATGTCTCTAGCTCCTCTAGCGCTATTTCAAATTTTTTCAGTTCAATAAAAGTAAATCGAATATCTTTCAACGCATGCTCGTGAGTCTGTTCGTTTAAAATGATATGATTGGACAAATAATCTGAACTATCAAAGAAATTGAAATCTAGAATCCCTATGAAATAAGTTGGTTTTAATCGAGGATATTGCTCACCTCTATCTATTTGCGTTGAGTAGTCTCTGCAAGTGTAGTACTGTACTCTTTTGTCAAATCCGTCCACATCAGCTACCTGCATTTCTATCACAAATTGTCTGCCCTTTTCATCTTTTGCCCTCACGTCTATAATGGATGCTTTCTCACCCGCAACTCTTGGCAAAAGATAAGGATTAATGATTGTTACTTCAATTATCCTTTCTTCCTTTTCTAGTCCCAGTATAGCATTCAGAAAAGAAATGATAATCTGAGTTTTATTCTCATTGCCGAATATCTTCCTAAAAGCTATATCATTTGTTACATCTACAAATCTCATTTTCTCTCATTTAGCACCAAATCAAATTTACAAAAAAATTATTCATAATTGCTTACAAAGACTTTGATCTAAGTTAAAAGTGGCTTTTTCCCAGTCTTCAAGATTCAGTGCAGCTTGACTGTAAGAGCTTGTTTGGAAATTAATAATCGGTCTGCAAACGGCTCTTTTTCCGTTACTCAGCGTTAAAAAAGTGGTCAATTATCTAGATAAGCTCCCATTTTTTGCCTTGATTAACGAAAAAATAGCTCGTTTTCGACTCAAAGATCAAAATCCAAACAAGCTCTAAACAATTTAAACAAATAAACAGCATAAGTAACGTTCAAAAAATTAGATCGACATTTGAGTATGGATTCCGTTTCCAAAATTCGCAGAAAGTTTTTTTTCTGATGAGAAAAACTTTCTGCTTAAGGGATTTTAAGGGTGAAAAGCATCAAAAATCTCTAATTTTTG
>JBCCRX010000267.1:0-9720 GCA_039201015.1 Bacteroidota bacterium
ATTTGTTTTCAACTATTAGTAATAGAATTTTTTAGTGATATGGAGATCATATAAGATCAAAAATTTCATACTGAATTAAGGGATAAAATATGATACGCTCGTCATTAGTGATACATTACTAGGCTAGTGAGCATTTTGACAGCATATGCCATTGACGAATACAAATTACAATCCAGATTTATCTTATGTTCATAAACGATCACTAATTTTTAAACAAAAAAGTTCTTATGAGTATGAAATTAAAAGGGAGGATTACAATAGGATGCCTCCACACGATTTGCCTTACGCTCCTTGCGCTACTCACATGCAGTAGCTTATCAGCGCAGCGTACGATCACTGGACAGGTAAGTGATATAGACGGACAGCCACTTATCGGAGCGAGCATATCTGTAAGAGGTACTTCTACAGGTACAGTCACCGATTTAGATGGTTCTTTTACACTTGAAAACATTTCAGAAGAAGACAAAACACTAGTAGTCAGCTATACGGGCTACGAAACGAAAGAAATTGAATTGACGAACGAAAGTAATTATTCCATTCAGCTTGCCGAAGGCGTACTGATTGATGAGGTAGTAGTGACAGGCTATGGGGTGCAGAAAAAGCGCGTAGTGACGGGCGCCATCGCAACACTGGGGGCAGAAGAAATCAGTTCCATTCCCACACCGAGCGGCGTACAAGCCATGCAAGGTCAAGTGGCGGGCGTGGACATTGTACAGACGGGCGGACGACCAGGCGCAAATCCAACGATTCGGATTAGAGGAAGACGTTCGATTACGGCTTCTAATGATCCGCTCTTTGTGATTGATGGTATTCCGCAGACATCTGGTACAAATGCCATCAACGACATCAATCCACAGGACATCAAATCCATGGAGATATTGAAAGATGCGGCTGCCACTGCTATTTATGGCTCACGTGGTGCAAATGGAGTCATCATCATCACGACCAAAAGAGGTGCAGAAGGACGCACCGTCATTTCTTACGATGGCTATTTCGGTACAACCAATCCACTGCGCACCGTGGACATGATGAACGGTCCTCAATACTTCGATCTCAAGCGAGAAAGTAGAAGACAAGGTTGGGATGGCGACATTCCTTCAGATGAAATGGTTTCTACCGATCCTATTGAGTTGGAATCACTAGCCAATGGTACTTCTACGGATTATCAGGACTTGATCTATGATGATGGCTGGCAAACCAATCATCAGTTGGGCGTGCGAGGTGGCAATCAAAAGACCCAATTCAATATTGCTTTGGGCTATTTCGACGAGCAAGGCATCATCAGCAATATGGATTTTAGTCGCATCACAGGTCGCGTCAATTTAGATCACAAAATCAGCGACATCTTCCAAGTAGGCATTTCTTTCCTAGCTACCAATTCGGTTCAAAACTTCGGCTCAAATGCAACTGTTGGGGAAGCACTCGCGAACAACCCACTCGGTGTTCCTTTTGATGAAATGGGTAATCTACAGTTGCTACCTACCAATGACGGTATTCGTACCAATCCATTGAGTGAACTGGTAGATGGTGCAGTGATTGACGAGCGTAGAGTGACTCGAATTTTCGCGCCAATTTATTTGAAAGCTAACATTACGGAGGGTTTACAATATACTTTAAACATTGGTCCTGATGTACGCTATCGACGAGATGGACGATTCAGATCAAGCGATACCAATGCCAATCGTGGTGGTCCTTCTGATGCTAATATTAGTAATCGCAACGAGATTGGCTATACCATTGAAAACATATTGAATTATAACAAAACCTTTGGTACACGGCACAATTTTGGTTTCACGGCATTGCAAAGTATCCAGCAGTTGAATGAAGAGCGATACTTTACGGCAGTGGATAATCTGCCTTACGAATCGCAGTTTTTCAATCTAGGAACAGCCGAAGTAAAAGGAGACATTTTTAGCCGATTGGAAGAATGGACTTTGGCTTCTTTCATGGGACGCGTATCTTATGATTTCGACAATAAATATTTATTCCAAGCCACCTTGCGTGCAGATGGTTCTTCGCGTTTGTCGGAGGACAACAAATGGGCTTACTTCCCAGGTGTATCTGCGGGTTGGAGAATCATAGAAGAACCTTTTATGAGCGGCGTCAACTTCTTAGATGAGTTGAAACTACGTGTTTCTTATGGCGCAGTTGGGAATACCTCTATCAACCCTTACCAAACAGCAGGTGCGCTAAATCGAACGGTTTATGCTTGGGATGAATCGCCCGCATTTGGCTTTGGATTGAGTCAAATCCCGAATGCGGATTTGGGTTGGGAAATCTCCAGTACGGTCAATGCAGGAGTGGATTTTAGCTTCTTGAATGGTCGCTTCAATGGTGCTTTAGAAGTATATCGAACGATCACTTCAGATCTTTTGTTGAGAAGGAACTTGCCACCGACTTCTGGTTATGCCAATATTCTCCAAAATATCGGAGAAACACAATCCGATGGTATTGAGCTTTCTCTAGGTGCAGCTATCGTAGATAATCCAGGCGGATTTCAATGGTCGGTCAACTTCAATATTTCTAGCTACAATGAAGAGATCACACAACTAGCACTTGTCGATGAAGACGGCAATCCTACAGATGATATCGGTAATCGTTGGTTTATTGGAGAACCGATTCGTGTTTTCTTTGACTACGAAAAAATAGGGATTTATCAAGCCAATGAAGCAGATATGGCAGAAGCAATGGAGAATAAAGTACCAGGTGAAATCAAGCTAAGAGACCAGAATGGAGATGGTCTGATCACAGATGAAGATCGTATTATTTTAGGAACGGATGTGCCCGATTTCTTAGGTGGTATTACCAATCGCTTCTCTTACAAAGGTTTCGATTTGAGTTTCTTTTTCTTCTTCCGTCAAGGCGGCATGGTCAATAGTGCCTTCCATACTTCTGGTAGTTTCAATGGTCTATTTGGACGCTACAACAATTTGGATGTAGATTATTGGACACCCAACAATCCGACCAATGCGTTCCCGCGTCCGAACGAGAATCAGGAGCGACCTAGAAATAATGCGACGCTTGGCTATTTTGATGGCAGCTTTGTGAAGCTACGAAATGCTTCTTTGAGTTACACTTTGCCTTCTCGAGTCACACAGAGCTTGAAAATGTCTAGATTGAAATTCTATGTATCGGGACAAAATCTATTGGTTTTTTCTAATTACGATACTTTCGATCCAGAAGCGGATGATCCAGACACGGGCGATTTACCGACTATCGGTGGTGGAGACAATATCATTCCTTCCACGCGCTTGATTTTGTTTGGTATCAATGCGGAGTTTTGATGAATGGAGCTTAGAGTAGCTTTACCTATTTGTTTAAATAATTTATAATCAGCTTCTTACAAAGAAATATCGCCCAAATAAATAGGTATAAGTACTCTGGTAGTTTCTACGTATTCTTTTGACAATAAGATGAGGTGATGAATAAATAATTCGCCAGTAAAGTATGTTCTGAAATGATAGAAATAGTCATTAATAGAAAAACTAAATAATAGACTTTTAAGAGATAGAAAATATCATTTTTAAGTGCTAGAATTTAGATTTCTACCAGTCAGGATAATGCGCCGAACTACTTACTTAACTCTTTGAAAATCATCATTCTAAAAATTATAAAAAGATTTCATTATGAAATTTAAAATCATATTTCTTACACTTTGCCTATTGGGTTTCTTTACCCAATCTTGCGAAGACTATCTGGAAGAAGAACTAATTTCGGATGTTTCTTCCAGTACTTACTATACCACCCCTCAAGGATTTGAGGATGCGGTAAGAGCAACTTATTCTTGGATGAAGCCCTTTTTTGGGGTGGAAAGAGGTTTTACGATGACCGTTTTTGGAACGGACACCTACACCAATGGCTCGGATGGCAACCACAAGTCAATCAATCTTTACAATGGAGACTTGAACCCACAACAATCCTTCGTGCGTGATACTTGGAGAGATTTCTATCGCGGCATCAACCAAGCCAATGCGGTACTGAATCGAGGGCAAGCCATAGAAATTCCAGAGGAGGAGAAAAACCAACGTTTTGCGGAGGCTCGATTTTTAAGAGGATTGTACTATTTCATGCTCGTCAAGCATTATGGCGATGTACATTTGACATTAGAAGAAACTGAAGGCATCGAAATAGATGCCAATCGGACAGCTCAAAGCGAAGTCTATAGTCAAGCTATTGTTCCCGATCTGGAGTTTGCGATTGCTACATTGCCCGATGAGCAGTCGGATTACGGCAGAGCGACCAAGCCAGCGGCTGAGTTTTTGCTGGCAAAAGTCTTGTTGACCAGAAGCTACAAATCATTTGCAGAAGGCGGTGATGTAGCGAGAGCTGAGCAATTGATGACTAGCGTTATTGAAAATTATAATTTTGAATTATTGGCAGATTTTGCGGATGTTTTTGAGCTGGACAATGAAGAAAATGCGGAAGTCATCTTCGCAGTTCAAAACTCTAAAACACAAGTGGATGAAGGGCTAGACGGCAATGGCAATCGTGGACATTTGTATTTCTTGATGGAGTACGATGTACTGCCTGGCATGACGCGCGACATCACCAATGGTCGTCCATGGAAACGCTTTCGCCCAACGCCTTTCACCTTCTCACTTTGGGATCGGGAAATTGATTCGCGCTACGACAAATCCTTCAAACACGTTTGGCTTTCCAATCGATCCAGCAATATTCCTACTTGGACGCAAGAAGAAGCCGCAGCGGGTTTTGTGGAGGCTTCCTTGGTCGGTGAGCCTAAGTTTTCAGTCGGAGATACAGCAGTTTATATTCCTGGACCAGAAGTGGAAGCTGCATGGGACAAAGATCGCCAAGATCGCACGCGCTACGGTGTCTGGACTAGTGACGAATTTACAGAGCGTCGCTATCCTACTTTGAACAAATGGCTCGACCCAACGCGCCCCAACCGTCAGCACACCCAAGGACAACGCGATCTTACTTTGATGCGTTTGGCGGATGCCCATTTGATTCGTGCCGAAGCGCGTTTGCAATTGGGTGATATGGAAGGCGCAGCGCAAGACATCAACCTGATTCGTAGAAGAGGCGCGCAACCTGGACAAGAAATGGCGATGGAAATCACGGCTGCCGACGTCACGCTTGATTTTATTTTGGATGAAAGAGGCAGAGAACTGGTCGGTGAAGGACATCGTTGGGCAGACTTGACGCGTACTGGAAAACTCGTAGAGCGTGTACGACTATACAATCCGCAGGGCGCACCGAACATCCAAGATTTTCACACTTTGCGTCCTATTCCACAGCAGCAAATTGACCGAACGCTGGGCGGCTATCCACAGAATCCTGGTTATTTTTAATACGCTGCAATTACTGGGCTTTCTTCTGGAAGGATAAATGATAGATTTCCGAGGTTTTGATAGCTTCGGAAATCTTTTTTATTTAACCGCAGAGTTACGCAGAGGCTTTTTCGCAGAGGTGCGCGGAGTTGTGGAAGTGAAGACTTTTGAAGTTTTAGTGCCCCTGAAATACTATGCTCAATGACATTTCAACAAGCCGACGGCTCATTTTTGAAAAATGGTAAGCCAGAGTTTGTTTAGACCTATTTCAAAAATCTCCATATCAATGTCTCCGAAATGGATGTGGAAGCGCTCGGCAATTTGCAGCGATTTAAAAAATATTTGGGCGTAGCAGGACATTTCCCCAATTATTTCGATACTTTTAAGGATTTGAATGCACAACTCAAAGAGTAGTTGTATAAAATATTAGAAGAAAAGCGGCGGCTGTTGTGAGTGAAAGCGTAGTGGATGAAGCTGTCCAAATCTTCTGAGAATAGGGTTTAAATCCCCTCGAACAGTCAAACAATTAAGCATTCAAATCCCTTCGAACCAGTAAACATTCAAGCATTCTTCATTATGACAAGCAAAAAAGAACAAGCGCTAAAAGAAGTCCGTATGCTGGGTTTGCAATTGCCCACCGATCCGCGTTGGGTGAATCTGGCGGAAATGGATTTGGAGGAAATATTGACCGATCACGCCTATTGCGAACAAAAAGCAGCAACGGCTTGCATCTCGCTGATCCAGCAGTATCCCGAGCGCAAGCGAATGGTGAAAGAACTTGCCCCTATTGTGACTGAGGAGTGGGGACATTTCCGTTTGGTGCTTTCGGAATTGGAAAAACGCCAGCTCCATCTGGGCAGGCAAAGAAAGGATGAATACGTCAATCGCTTGATGAAATTCCAGCAAAAAGGCAAAGGGAGTGCCGAAGATCGTTTGTTAGAAAAACTCTTGGTTTGCGCCTTGATCGAAGCAAGAAGCTGCGAACGTTTTCGATTGCTTTCGCTCTACATCAGCGACGACGATTTGAAGAATTTTTACCACCGTTTCATGATTTCCGAAGCGGGACATTATCGCCTATTCATCAATCTAGCGAACCATTATTGCGGCAAAGAAAAAACGCGTAACCGTTGGAAAGAATATCTAGCCTACGAAGCTGGTATTATGAAGGATTTGGAGATGCGTGGAGATCGAATGCATTAGCAACGCTAGATAAATAGCAGGCCTTCTTTTCGATCATCCAAAAGTAATTTTTGCCTGAGTATCATCTTTTCTTATACCATCCATCAATAATGCGTAAAACACAGATAATGAGTGAATAAAACTCTACAAATGATTGCTTCGGTCTAAATTTACTTCCGTCGGTCGCTGCCTCCTGACTTTAATTTCCCTGTCCTTTTTAGCATTTTCTAGCGAAATCTGCTACTTTTATATGACAGACTGGGAAAGAGCCAAAAAAAATAATAAAGCAATCTGCGATTGTAATATTACATATTCTATTACGAGAACTTGAAATGCCCTCGCCATGCCCATACAAGTATTCAAGCCTTACATTCGTCCTGCTGCCATCGAAGCGGTAAAATCTGTCCTGGAATCGGGCTGGATTGGACTTGGCCCGAAGACCAAGCAGTTCGAGCAAGATTTTTTGGATTATTTGGATTGTTCTTCCACACATTATGCGCTCGGATTGAACTCCAATACTTCTGGTCTGCACCTAGCAGTAGATTTAGCGGATGTACAAGAGGGAGATGAAGTTTGCACGGTCGCGCTTACTTTTGTTTCCACGAATCATGTGATTCTCTACAGAAATGCTCAACCTGTTTTCGTGGATGTAGATCGAAAGACAGGTAATATGTGTCCAGATGATTTGGAACGAAAAATTACGGATAAAACAAAGGCAATCATCGTCGTTCATCTTTCGGGCTATCCTGCCGATATGGAGCGCATCAATTCCATTGCAAAAAAGCACAACATCAAACTTATTGAAGATTGTGCGCACGCGACGGGCGCGTATTATCCGAATGGAAAAAGGATTGGAAACAGCGATAATATCTGTGTCTTTTCCTTTCAAGCCGTCAAAAATCTTCCCGTTGGGGATGGCGGTATGTTGACGACACCTGACAAAATATTGTACGAAAGAGGAAAAAAATTGCGCTGGCTCGGCATCGACAAAGATACCTTTAGTCGAACAAAGGGCAGCTATGCTTGGGAATACAGTGTGCCGTATATCGGCTACAAATATCACATGACGGACATAAATGCTGCTATTGGCATCGAGCAATTGAAGTTTTTGGAAGCGGACAATGCTAAAAGAGCCAAAATTGCTAGCATGTATCGGCAACAACTTAAAGATGTGGCAGGTGTGACGCTTTACGAGTACGCAGACGATACATTATCTTCTTTTCATTTCTATCCCGTGCTGGTCGAAAACAGAAAGAAACTCATAGATCATCTCCGAACACACGAAATTTATCCAGGCGTGCATTACAAACGCAATGATAAATACGATCATTACGAGACTACACAACTGCCCTGCACTGACATCATTGATAGAAAAACGCTCACCTTGCCCATTCATGTATTGCTAAAGGAAGAAGAGGTGCAGAGAGTGATTGATACCGTGAAGAAAGGTTGGTAAGGGAAAACGGAGATTAAAAAGCAGAAAAAAAAGGAGGTAGTACTACCGCAGCACTACCTCAGCCCTAACCAAATAAAACCAAATTATTTTTTCGTATTATGTCTTTTCGTCCTTTGTGTTACACAAATCTAAAGTAATTTTCGTTAAACTTCAAAATGTCAAAATGATCTACTTGTTTCTTACAAAAACTCAAAATTAAACTGCTCCGCTTACTATATCTGAAAAATTTTGGAAAGCAGCTTTTTTGTCTTTTTATTATTGGTGAGAAAGCAGAAAATAAAATTTTCTTCTATTTCCAAAAAGGTCACTGCTTTGTTAAAAAAGTTAAATATTTTTTTCTTTAATGTTTAGAATATAGCTCACGATACACTTCTAGTACCGCGTCTGCCATTTTTTTGCTGGAAAATTCGCTGAGTTTGTTCTTTGCGTTTTTGATGATACGCTTTCTCTCTTCCTCTTGCTCCAATAAAAAAATGACTTCTTCCGCTAGCTGATCAGCGCGTCCAATCGGAGCAAGACTGCCCGTTGCTCTGTGAGTAATCATTTCTGGAATACCGCCCGCTGCGGTCGCGACCACGGCTACACCACAAGCAAAAGCATCCAAGACCGTTGTTCCTAAACCTTCTTCTTTGCTAGTAAAAAGCAGTAGGTCGAGTTCAGGAAAGATACTAGCTACCTCTTTTTGATAGCCCGTCAAAGTAATGTAGTCTTCTAATTGTTTTTCTGCTATCATCCGATGAATGTTTGATTCCACTCCCGCGTCACCACCAATGATAAAAAAATGGATGTCTTTTCTTTGATCTAGTAGTATTGCCGCCGTGCGTACGAAGGTTGGATAGTCCTTGTGGTCGGCAAGTGCGGCAATGTTGGCGATGATCTTTTTCTCTTGCGGAATCTGGTAGCTTTTTCTCAAAATATTTTGATGCGCATCAGGAAATCGCTCGGCTCGAATGCCACTATGCACGACGGTCAATTTGCGGTGATCGTTTATGGCAGGCTGCAGGATACGCTGAATATGGTGCGAAATGCAGATGATCTTTTTAATACTCGAATGATTGTATTTCCAACGAGAAAGCAAGCTATTGCTTACTGGAAAATCGACCCGACGGCTGACAATAATTGGTACTTTTAGCCGAAACAAAACGGATGCCAAAAAAGCGTAGGTGTGCGCATGGCTGTCGTGCGCATGAAGGTGGGTAATTTGCTGCTCGCGCACAAGTTTACTAATTTGCTTGGCAATTTTTGGATCAAAAGAAGCGCGCTTTCGATACGTTTTACACTCTACGCTTTCTTGCTGACACCAAGCCGCAAATGCTCCATTTTCTACACAAAAAACGCTTTGTTGTATTTCAAGCAATTGCAATTCCTCAATAAGATAAGCGATTTGTTGCTCCCCACCACGCCAAGTTTTTGCAGAAGAAAGATGAAGGATGTACATCATTAACGATTGATTTGGCGAAGGAATAAAAATGATAGGTTCTTTGAAAATTTTTGTGATTTAGCTGTACGATTTCAGGAAATAACATGTTCTTTTTGGTTCTAAATGATTTCATTTGGTCAGCATTATTTATGGAAGCTCACGTTTATCTTCAAATCATATGGGCGTCACGCCTTAGGCGGACAAGTCGAGCCCATATGATTTGATCAAGGTTTTTTAAAGGTAGAAGCGGCGAATTTAGCAGCTTCTACCTATAATAAACCTTGATCAAAACAAATGTGATCGACTTGTCCGCCTAAGGCGTGACGCCCAAATGATATGTAGATAAACGTGAGCTTCAATAAATAATGCTGACC
>JBCCRX010000268.1:0-9719 GCA_039201015.1 Bacteroidota bacterium
AAGTGCTTACCAGTCAGTACGATAAATTTACTTACACGCGCACTTTTTTACTGAGTGTAAGTAAATATAATCACTGTAAGCTAAACGCTATTGGCTAATAGCCAACTGCTAATGGCTAAAGTCTAACTTAGTTTACAGTGTACTAAGCTAGACTTTAGCCATTAGCAGTTGGCTATTAGCCAATAGCGTTTAGCTTACAGTGATTATATTTACTTACACTCAGTAAAAAAGTGCGCGTGTAAGTAAATTTATCGTACTGACTGGTAAGCACTTATGATACAAGCTAACAGCTAATAGCAAGAGGCTAAAGTCCAGCTTATATAATGATTTACAAGGCTTCGGAATAGCAAGCTCCCAATCTTAACTAAAATGAAAGCAAGTATTACAGATTTGATAAAGATGCAAGATAATGACAAATTATGTATCTTTATCTCAAGAATGAAAAAACAATGACTTTCGATTCTTGGAGTTGGTTTTTTATGACCCTACCTTAATAAGGAAAAAGTACAAATTCAGATATGCTATGAAAATTACTACTGATAAAATGAAAACCTTTCCTACACTTCTTGCCTTTATTTTGTGTTTTTTCTTTCTATTTAGTGTTTCACTTCAAGCGCAATACAAAAAGAAGTTTCGCCCGAAACAACGCTTTCATGCGGGCATCATTTCGGGTTTAAATTTAGCGCAAATCGACGGCGATAATTATCGAGGCTACAATAAGGCAGGCTTTATGATTGGACTGCAAGGTATCGTTCTGCTCAGTCCTAATACGGAACTGGCAATGGAATTATCATTTAGCCAAAAAGGATCGAAAGGATCGTACACAGGCGTGCTCACCGATCAGAAAGGAAGGGTAATTCGTTTGAATTACGCAGAAGTACCACTTTTGATACGTTTTGAACTGCCTAACAAATTGGTCAAACTAGAAGGTGGTTTTTCTTTTGCTAGATTGGTTCAAACGGGCATAACAGAGCGTCCTAAATGGGTGGAATACAGCTACACAGCAATAGAGAACGACTTCAAGGACCATGAGATTTCTTGGATACTCGGAGGAAGTGTCAAAATTTTCCAAGAACTGAGGTTGGGTCTGAGAACCAATGTGGGTATCACAAATTTCTACACCAACGAAGGATACGACGAATGGCTAGCCAATCAGAGTGCTTTGTCCGCCGCTGAACCTTACAAAAATCTTCGAAATTATCACTTAACGCTTTACGTCAATTATCAATTTTTCTAGTGAAGCCCATGTCTATTGATTGTAGAAGTGGACTTCATTCCAAGAGTTAGCTTTACCAAAATCTTAAAGTTTGTCAAAAGCATATTTCTTAAAACAATAATATGCCAATTGCAAAGTTTCTAATTTATCCTACTGCCTACTAACTTACACTAGCAGTTCAAAAAATAGCATTTGCAACGATTCAAGCGCGTATGCTGTTTTTCTTATCATCAGTTTCATTTTACAGATTACCAAGTCAAAATAAGTCCCGATTTTTTTAACAACACTCGAACACTTTAAAAATCATGAGAAGTCTGATCTGCACACTCTCTATGCTATTAGTTGGCTTTATTTCATTGAGTGCCCAAAACTGCATCAAAGGCAATTGCCAAAATGGAGAAGGTACTATGGAATATGGTGGCGGTGCGAAATACATTGGAGAATTTAAGAATGGAAAAATTGAAGGACGCGGTATTTTCTATTTCCGCAACGGAAATAAGTACATCGGACATTGGGAAAACCAGCGGCAACAAGGCAAAGGCCGCATGGTCTATAAAAATGGTAATATCTATCTAGGTGAATTTCAGGAAAGCAAAATACACGGCATCGGAAAAATGGAATTTGCAAATGGTAGCAGCTACGAAGGCGAGTGGAGCGAAGGAAAACCACAAGGCAAAGGACTTTACATTACTACCGAAGGCGATCGTTATGATGGTGATGTTCACAATGGGCAATTTGAAGGATACGGTAAGATGACTTACGTAGATGGTGGGAAATACGACGGCTATTGGAAAAATGGAAAGCGACATGGCAAAGGTGTCCTGATAGCCGCCGATGGTGAAATCACGGACGATATTTGGGTGGAAGGACGCCCAACTCAAGATTTTTATACTTACAAAAACCAAAATCAACCAACTGCCTCTAGTACGGTCAGTACTGCGGAAACACCTAAGGCTTTCCGAAATGACGTAAAAATCTGGGCGGTAGTTGTCGGTGTGGGTAGCTACGAACACATGCCTTCCTTGCGCTTCACGGACGACGATGCTTATCAATTGTACGCTTTTTTGAAAAGTCCAGAAGGCGGTGCACTGCCCGATGAGCAAGTGCGTGTTTTGATAGATGAAAATGCCACTTATCGTAATATTTTGCACAGCATCAGAAGGGTACTCCACCAAGCAGATGACAATGATGTCGCGCTATTCTATTTTTCAGGACATGGTTTAGAATCTTCTTTCTTGCCTGTAGATTACGATGGTGCGCGCAACAAATTGATGCACAATGAACTGAAATCTTTGATTAGTCAAAGTAGGGCAAAGCACAAAGTAGTCATTGCAGATGCTTGTCATTCAGGAGCTTACAAAGGCTATCGTTCAGCAGAAATTGATAAGAGCTTGGAACATTACTACCAAGCATTTGAAAAATCATCTGGCGGCACAGCACTTTTGCTTTCTTCTAAAGAAAAAGAATATTCGCTAGAAGACGGCGGTTTGCGTTCAGGCGTATTCAGCTATTTTATCATTCGTGGTTTAAAAGGCGAAGCAGATCGCAATCACGACAAAATTATCAATGTACAAGAACTTTTCAATTTTACGCGCAAAAATGTACGCCAATATACCGCTAGTATGCAGACCCCTATTTTAATGGGAGCGTTTGATCCTAAAATGCCTTTGGCGGTGATTCGGTACTGAAACAAAAGTTTATAAATACTGGCCTAACAAAAAATGGATTACTCAAACCAATTCAGTTTGAATAATCCATTTTTATGATTGTAAGACGCTTCCTTTCTGTTTTTTCGAGTACCTAAGACTCGCTGTTATTTAGGAAAGTCGAACTCATTTTTTTGCATTCCTGCAAAGAGGCTTGAATCAGCAATTCAAGCATTGAATATTAGCGTAAAAGTGTACTGACCTAACTCATAAAGCAGGCCAAGAAAGTGACTTATCAATAGAGCGCATTAATTACCCGCGAGTGTAAAAAGTGCTTCTACTGTCTCTTCATTATCGCTGACAAAGGAAACCAAGCAGCAGCCTAAGAAAATAATGAACGCGATGATCACGTCCAAACGTTGTACATGTGTCTTCATTACCGATTATGTATTTGCTAGTATTGTCTTAATATCACAAAGAAAAGAAACATATCGGAAAAACAACAACTTATCAGTGTTAAAATTAGGACTAGACTTAATATGTATTTTACACAAATCTGATTATCAGCGGTTTATTCATTTTTTTTCTCCTCATCTTTTTTGAAGATAGAACCAAAAATATCTTTAAAGGAATCATATTCTTTCTCGTAGCTCAGTCCTATTCCAGACTGTTGGTCTAGCCCACCCACAAAACCTGGTTCTCTGACGTAGAACACCCTCAATTTCAAGTCGCGCTTTTCATTCACTGCCACTTCTAGTATAAAATCAAGTCCTAGTGTTGTTTGCGTGCTTCCTTGAGCAGCCGAAGCATTGGTGAGGTTGCCACCAAACGTAAAAGTGACTTTTTCGTTGAATAATCCTGCTTTGTTTCGGATGTAGTATTCCTGCCCATTGAGGTAAAAATTGTCGCCTCCAAAATCAATATTGGTTTGATTGTCGTAGCGGTTGTAGTCCAAATCTAAATCGAAGCTGGAAATATATTTGAAGTCGTCTATGGCGTCGCCTAGAATATCCGTCACGATGATAGAGAGCTGATTGGCGATAAATTCGCTTACAGTATTAATACCAAAATCACCGCTGCTTTGACCTGTCAGTGTGAAATCAGAGGGCAAGAATTGACCGAGCACAATCAATCCAAATACCTGTTTGTTCAGTTCATTTTGATCTTGCCGAAGCGTTCTCAGTTTGTTGTCCGTGTAGTTTCTCAAATCGCCTTGTAGATTGGGAAAAGCCAATTCAAAATTAATGGAGGGCTGATAAAGTTCTCCTTTGAGGTGCATCACCAAATCCACGTTGGTTGATCTTGCCGCACGCTGCTTGGTGTCTTCATTGGCGTAGATCAAGTACTCTGGTATCAAATTGGCAACTGGCGTACTCAAATCTTTATACTCTGCATCTATGTCAATTTGCGCATTGAAGGGATCACCTCGCCAAGCAATTGTTCCGCCTCTCCTGACGACAAAAGGCTTATTGACAAAGTTGAGCAAAGTGAACAGATAATCGCCTCTTTCAACATTATAGTTTCCATACATTGCCATTTCGCCCGTCCGATCCAAGTAGATTTGCAAGTCGCCCCTACCCTGCCCTTTCAGAATATCGCCTGCTCTTTCATCGAACACCAACTCCACTTCTGCTACTTCTGTCAAAGTCAAAAATAAGTCCAAATCAACACCTTCTACTTCTTCTGGATTAATCTTAATGGTATCTTGAATATTTTCATTTTTGTCCTTGAACTTGATGAAACTGATTTCGGGAGCATCTCGATTGGAAGTGACAGGAATCGTAATTTTAGTCCCTTCGTCCGCAGTAGCGTTCACGACGATATTCGTTCGATTAAAGCTACCCTCAAATTCTACCACACCGCCACCCACGGCTTTTCCATAAAATACTTCATTGTCTTTTTCGGTGGTATTCATAGCTATGAAACGATCCGTTATTAGCTGCACATTCAGCCCTAAATTTTTGAGCCGATTGTGGGTAATACCACCTCTCAATCTAGCTTGATTGCCCTCTTCGTCCGTGATGACGGCATTGGTTGCATCAATCAATCTGTTATTGATTTTAGCACTTTGATTATCGACGAAATAGCGGGTTTTCAAAAAATCGACGGTTACGCCACATTTCTTTGCCAGCGCATCACCCGCGACATCTAGCTTCTTGGGTTCCCCTCGAAGCTGAAGATTGGCATCTAATTTTCCTTCAAAATCAGAAGCACCTAGTATAAAATATTGTAAGAAAGCTAGTGGGAAATTATCCGTCTCCAAATCCGCATGCAGGTAATTTTTCCTTTCACTTTTTGTCGATCTCGTCACAAACTGCTGATCGAATTTGGATGGATTGTATTGCGCCTTAAAACTCAACCTGCTGTCTTCTTTTGTAAGGGTTAGCAAATTGAAAAAAGTACTTTTTAGGTTTGCTGCATTGGTGACCACATCCAAATTACCCCAATGATCGCCATTAATCATTAAGCTATCCGACTTAACTTCGGCTTGAATCATTTCTAAGTTGAAGATATCCAATACCCGAACATTCGCATCAAATTCACCGCTGAAATCTAAGGGTTTGTAGTCCCAAAGCGAATCAATAATTCCAAAGCTGAAATTTTCTAAGTTTAGCTTGACCCCTTTTTTCCCATAAGCAGACAAATCAATTGCACGTATGCCATTGTCTCGCAGTGTAAATTCGTTGGTATAGATTTCATCTTTATCAAAAAGAATGTAGTTTTCGGGGCTGATACTCCATTTTTCATTAAAGAGATTTAAGCGATAATTATCCACATGCAACTGAAGCAAACTGCTGTCATAAGGCGATAATTTACCACCAATCTTTGTCCGATACTGTTTGTCTTGAACTGGTTTGTAGTCGAAAAGATAATCTATTTCATTTTGGGAGATTTCCATTGCCAATTCAACTGAATCGAAAGTCATTCCATTTTTTAGGATACTATTTCTCACTTCAAGATAAGCACTTCCTTTATTATTAAGCAAATTGGATGTAAGATTGATGCGTTCAAAAGAAAGGCTATCGTAAGTCAATTTGGGCAAGTAAATTAACCCGTCCAGTTTTTGTTCGCTACTCGAATAATATCCCTCTGACAACAATTCTTTGACCGTATCCAGTTTAGGATCAAGCAAGCGAGTGAGATCGCCTGTATCGTGTATGAATAAATTATACTCAACTTCATTGGTATCAACGCGCTCAGAAGTTTTCGGAAATGCTAGCTTTTGGGCATAAGTAGGAAAGTTTCGATGCGTATAATTACCGATAGAACTCCATAGATTGATTAGCTCGTAATGTCCTTCTAAGTGCAAATCTAGTAGCTCAGAGGTAATATTGATATTTCTACCCGAAGTATCTTTGTACTCGGAAGTCACCAACATAGAATCAATCTGATGACTGTATAAATTATCGGAGAGATGGAGATTATTCAGTTTCGCTACACCCTGTGAATGGGTGAGATCGTTGTCCTCAATGCTCATATCTATTTGCAGATCGCCTGAAATCGTCCAATCTTTTTGCATTAAATTAAGGGCTTTGGGCTTAAGGCGTCGTAAATCAAGTCCAAAATCAAATTGGGGAATAGCAGCTCGATAATCTAGTTTGCCTGAAAAGTCGAAAGCCAAATTTTTATCTTCTAGCGAAAGTTGTCCCTCAAAAAGGCGTGGCGTAAGGTGTCCAGAAAAATTGGCATCTTCGTAGCGATATTTGCGGAAGGTAAAATTATTGACTTGAGCATCCAGCATGGCGTCGGTGGTCTCGCTGGTTAAACCTTTACCGTTTTTTACATTGGCGTTCACAGTAATCTTCCCGAAATCAGGATTTTCGGTCCAAGTTCCCAAATCAAATTCTTTCAAACTCAAACTCCCTCGATAATCCGCGTATTCAAAGCCCTTGCTCACATCTTGAAATTGGATATTGATGCTATCCACTTGCCCTAAATTGGTGTTGAGATTACCTTCTATCAAAAAATCGCTAAAAACTTGGCTGATTTGTCCTTCGTATTGGATGTTTCCGAGGCGGTCAAAATTGGGTGGTAGAGAGAAATTGGGAATGACTTTTCGTAGTGTCTCCATGTTGGTCTGCAGCCGATCCAGATATAGAAAAATGACCCGCTCTGGACTAGAAGGATTGTCCATAGAAAGACTTCCTTCTAGGCGCGTTTTACCATTGATTTGGAGTACTAAATCTTCGGCTTTCAAATTATTGATTGTTCCTTCGATCAGACCAGAAATATTGACATCCCGATTTCTATTGGTTTTGAAAAAGGCATTATTATTCAAACCAGCAGCGAAGGTCATAATATCTTGCAATCGAACGTCCGCATCGTCTAACACCAGTCGCATCCTGACTTTTTCGTCAAAGTTTTTGAAGTCGGCGTATTGATCGTAGGAAAATTGCAGCGTATCACCAATCAGCGAATTGGGCGTTTTGAGTTGCACACCAATCAGTTGCAATTCTTTGGGATTCACTTTGGCAGTTCTAGCGGATAGATTGTAAAGTTCGAATCCGCTGAGTTCGCTAAAATTGATGAAGTCCAGACTGCCCGTAAATTCCTTTTTGGCATAATCAAAACGATTGATCTCGGCATCTATATCGTAGAGCTGCAAATGGTCGTAGTCTAAAATATTACTGGGCTTGCTTTTCGGTCCTTTTCTAAAATTGTCGAAAGTCAATCGTCCATCTCTAAATTTGAATTGATCGACATGAATTTTGAGAATATCCAAACTGTCAGCAGGCATCACTTCATCAGTAATCGGGTTGACGACTTCAACGACTTTCGGCAGTGGATGCGGTGTAAAGTTTTGTATATCAATTTCCGAATTTCTCAATTCCGCGCGCAGTATGTTGAAATATTGTTGCTCCAAATCAATTTCATCAACCCGAAGCCGCCCACTTTTCACATAGGCTTTCAGAGAGCTACCATTCACGCTGTCCACTTGCGAAAAGAGGACTTGATCTAGCTTTAACTCTTTGATATTGAATCGAATACCAATCGGTGCAGCGGCTACCGTATCTTGCTTTTCGTTCTTTAAGCGGTTGAGTAGAATTTGCAGATTGCTGAGGTAAGCTCCTGTATCTCTGCGGATATTCAGTTGCGTATTTTCTATGGAAAGCGATTCTACTTTGAGATCTTTGCGCAACAAGCCCCAAAGGCGCGATTCAAAATTGACAGCAAGGCGTTCGCTGTACAAAAGCGTATCGCCTTTTTCATCTTCTACGATGAAGCCATTCAATAAAAATTGATCAAAAATGGAAAAACTGACGTGGTCTATTTCTACTCTAGTCTGCGTCTTTTTGGAAAGCCATTTGGTAATCTGATCGGCAGTAAAGTTTTGAACAACAATCAGTTGTAAAGACAAGGAAAAAAGCATCAGCGCAATGCAAATCATTGCAAATGCTATTCCAATTCTAAATCCCCAACTTCTTTTCTTTTTCTCTTGCATGAGGTTTTTGAACACTTACTACTTTTTCCAATAATATCCTAACCCTTCTACTAACAAAAAGATACAGAAAATCAGTGATTTAACTTGCCATTAGCATACTGCCCCTTACAGTAGATACTCCAGAATCGGAGGATAAGAAATGTCATTTTTACATTCAAAATTTAAGAATATATCCAATACTAGGATTTTCTTATAAAAGCTTTCTTGCCACGAATGCACGAATGCACGAATAAAAAAACTCCTCGGAAAATTTTGTGGAGAGAGAAAATCATGTAATTTTTTCTGTCCATCCCCTTTTTTTCTAGTGGGAAGTGAAAAAAGTTCGGCTCAAAGTGATATGGGTGGGTTACAGGTTGTATTATGTAACTAAATCACAATGAACCTTGATCATCTGAATATAATATTCAAATTTTTTATATCCTCTAGCCACGCGCTTCATAATCTGAACATTATTATTAAAAGCTTCTGAAATAGCATTATCCATACCGCTTTTCAAGACGTTAATAATCCTATCAAAATGCTTAGTCAATGTTTGAGCTAGGGTCAACATTTTTTTGTTTTTGAATTGCTGGCCCATTTCTTCTACTCGTCCAATCCAAAAAGCTAGAAAAGCCGCTCCTTGTTCTGGATTTTCGTACTCCCATAGTTCAGAGAACTTATTTTTGTGATTATGAAATTGTTCTAACTGTGGTAACAGACTGAGTAACTCATCTAACTCCTGTTGCTCTTTTACATTTAATTTTTCTATCGGCTTGACAATTGACCACTTCGGTAGTCGCTCGCCCAATAGTCGAGCTTGTTTTTTACGAAACTCATCAAAACAACGATTAATCAATTGGCTTACATGAAATTTATCAAAACTGATGGCTGCTTGTTTGAAATAGGTCTCACAACCACAGATAAAAGAAGGGGACATATCTATGCTAATATCTGTAATCAAGCTAGGATTTAAACCCTTAGACAATCCCTTTTTTACAAATCGCTCTATCACTTTTGCACCCTTACCTCTCTGAATATCAAGCAGTTTGCCCGTCTCTGCGTCCAAAAAATTGGTCACGTAGTCATGTCCTTTCTTTCTGGAGGTCTCGTCTATATTTAATTTCTTCACATCACCTAATTCGCTACTTTCAACCACTACTTCTTTTAGCAATTCTTTTAAACCAATCAATTCATCTTCTTCCTGTTTTGGCTCTTCTACAGGCTCTAAAGGTTGATAAAAATTGATGATACCCTGTATGCGTTGTGGATATTCTTTTACTTGTTTAGCTACTCGACTTAGAGTATGTTTTAAAATTAAATTCTGATATATTGAAAATTTAGCAAAAATTTGAAATTAAATTTTGTAAAAATCTAGTAATCATCAAATTTGTTGAGAGCATTTGATTTTTATTAGGACACTATCAGGTTATTATGG
>JBCCRX010000269.1:0-9705 GCA_039201015.1 Bacteroidota bacterium
AATCGAAAAATATTTAATAGACGATGAAGAAGGAACCGACTTATGAGGATTTACGCAAAGCATACAGTGATGAAGAAATCGTAGAGAGCTTTGTATTTAGAAGTAGCATGAGCGAAGAGGAAAAAGCTGTTGCAGATGCAACGTTCAGGCGTTTGCGTTTGGAACAACTGAAAAATATGTCTGATAAGCAGGTCTTAAAAGCAGAACTGATGCGAATGAAATTGTTGCAACGAGATTATTTTAAGCAAAATAACTATGTTGTTGGCTACTCTTTTGAGGAACAATTAAAAGCGTACATCGGTCTGTTGAAGAAAAGTAGAAAAAGCGTAGCAGAAGATTTGGATATACATCCTACCAAGTTGAGTCGTATTCTGAATGGTAAAGAAAATCCAAATATTGATCTGATGTATCGTCTAGAACGACATAGTGGCAATATGATTCCCGCTACTTATTGGTATCGCCTAGTCACTAAAAAAGTGGAGCATGATATTCGACAAAATGAAGCACATCGTCAGAAGGAATATGAGCGCGTGAAGAATGAATTGGTTTTTTAGGGGTATAGAATTTAGTACTTCGAAGGCAAAGATAAAATGGTATAATTATGAGCATCACGAAGATCATGCATGACATGGCAATGGAGTTTTACGACCAAGCCAAGTTGTCTAAAATAAAGGGAAAGGATGAAGCTTATCAGCAACTTATCAAGAAAGCTTACTTGTTAGAGCGTGAAGCTGCTTTAAAGATGCCATTGGAAGAAGCAGACAATTACTGGCAGTACATGTTGATAAGAAGTGCTGCTCATTTGGCATATCAATGCGGCGAGCAAGAGCAAGCACTACAACTAGTTTATTGGGGCTTAGCTGGTAATCCTCCTGTTTACGAAAAAAATCATCTGAAGCATTTACTAGAACAATTGAATGAGCGTACACTCAAACCATCCATATCTGATTCCGCTCAAAAAACACGCTAATGGCATTCTATCTGCCGCAGACTTAGATCAAGAACAAATTACAGTCAGAGGTATAGAAAGTGAGCAAGTTCGAGTCCTTAAAATCTCAAAGACCATTATTCAAAAAACAGCCCGCCATTTGATTGGGGAACTCATACGCATAGAAGGAAAAATACTAAACGATGGAGCGATGCTGGTAGAGCAGATTAGATTGTTGGGGTGAGTTTTGGTGGGGTTGGTTTGTTGGGATTATGAATCTGTGAATGGCGATTTAAAAGGAGCGTATGTTAGATCGAAGTTTCAAACTTCGACCATCGGAGGTTGGTTTTTTAGGGGTAGGCTTGAAGCACCTAAAGCTGTAGCACTCATCCAATCAAGGTAGTTCAACGAAAGGATTTACAATCTGTAGCTTTTCGTTCACGATAAGTCCGTGCTGCATATCTTCTGAATACAAGATGTTGCATTGAGTGTCTAAGGCGGCAGCAACAATCAGCGCATCGAACCAAGAAAAATTGTACGCTTGCTTGAGGTTTAAAGCATCAAGTGTATGCTTTGGTTTTAACTCAATAACCACACTCTGTTCCATTATCTTTCGGACTAAAATTTCGGCTTCTTCTGCTGTCTTTTTGAATTTTCGTAATACGACATTAACCACCTCGTTCAGTACTTGTGATGAAATGATAATTTGTTCCGTATTTACAAACAAGCTCGCAAGCACTTGCTTTTTAATTTTATCCTCCTCACTTTGACTATCCAGTGAAATGTATATCCACAAATTGCTGTCCCAAAAGGTTTTATCGCTTGTTTCGTTCATCTCTATTTGGTATTTCTATTTGCTCCACTTGAATTGGATTACTCGCAAAGAAGTCCAGAAATTGTTGTCGCTTGTTCGTAGTGTTTGAAATAGTGTTATCGTTAATTTGAATATTCAAATTTTTAGTCTGAAATCCTTTTAAGACATGAATGAGCCAGTCGTAATCTTCTGCTGTTTTTAAGTTAAAAGTAACGGTCATATGATTTTAAATTTGAACTGACAAAATAACACTTTTTTTGTCGTTAAGGTTTCGATGCTTCCGTTTCCTAGTGATAACATACTTTGCAAGTACGTGCAGCATTCAGGCGTTTGCGTTTGAAACAACTGAATGAGCGTACACTCAAACCATCCATATCTAATTCCGCTCAAAAAACACGCTAATGGCATTCTATCTGCCGCAGACTTAGATCAAAAACAAATTACAGTCAGAGGCATAGAAAATGAGCAAGTTCGAGTCCTTAAAATCTCAAAAACCATTATTCAAAAAACAGCCCGCCATTTAATTGGGGAACTCATACGCATAGAAGGAAAAATACTAAATGGATGGTGCGATGATAGTAGAGCGAATTAGATTGTTGGGGTGAGTTTTGGTGGGTTTGGTTTGTTGGGATTATGAATCTGTGAATGGCGATTTAAAATGAGCGTATGTTAGATCGAAGTTGTAAACTTTGACCATTGGGGCATTAGGAGCATTCATATTCCCTAACTTTGACATCAGATATAATCATTCCCCACATTTTCCCTATCTTGCCAAGATTAAGCAATGATACCCTGCTGATATGCAAAACCTAGATTGGAAAAACATTATCTACTCACTCAAAAAGCAACGATGCGTTCTATTTTTGGGACATAGTGCATATCAGGCGATAGGTGGAGGTGACATCACCGCTGCACTCCAACAACATCTACAACTTCAAGAGACCGCCGAAGCAGAAGTGCTATGCAACTCCGATGGCTTTTTTCTATTTCGTGAGCCTTCCTATTATGGCGATACCGTCAGAGAAATAGAAGACTTTTATGACCAAGTTTTTCCTGAAACCGAATCCCTATTTACAAAGCTAGCACAGATTCCCTTCAACATCATCGTGACGCTCACGGCTGATAATTTGCTGGAACGCACATTTGATACCAACGGCTTCGATTATCATAGCGACTTCTACTTTCGCAATCGCAAAGCAAGCGATACTTTCAAAGAACCGACTAAGCAAAAGCCTTTGATTTACAATCTATTAGGTAGTTTGCAACGCCCAGAAAGTTTGGTGTTGACGCATGAAGATTTCTTCGATTATCTTCAATCCGTTTTTACCAGCAATAGCATGAACGATGAGCTAAAAGACAGCTTGGAGCGTGCGGATCGCTATATCTTTCTAGGCTTACCTTACGAAAAGTGGTATTTTCAGTTGCTGCTGCGTGTGCTGTCTATGCATTCCGATAAATTGAAGAAAATCAAACGATTAGCACTCAAAGAGTTTGAAAATCCCGAACTCTACCACATTTATCAAGAAGAGTTCAAATTCAATTTTATCCCCAATGACGTTAATGGCTTCATCGATTCATTGCATCAAAAATGCGAGGAAGCGGCTATTCTAAAAGCATTGCCTGCCGTAGATACGCGTTTGGAGAACATTCAAAATGTGAGTGGCGAGCAAATTCGAGATTTTGTCGCTCGAAATAGACTAGACGATGCCTTGCTACATCTGAAAGCCTTATTGCAGCAAAAAGTACTGCGCAGCGATCCGCTCTACATGGAATGGATCATTCTCAACAACGAACATGTGTCGCTGAAAGAACAGATCATAGATAACACCATCTATCAGCGCGACATTCCTGTGGAGAGAAGTCGAGTTACCAAGAAACTCTTACTGCTGCTCGAAAAAACGCTTGCCCTATGAGTCAGCAGTATCGTTATCCAGGAGTCACGCCTTTTACGCGCCAACAAAGTCATATCTTCTACGGACGCACCGAAGATACGGACTTGCTCTTCAAACGCATTTTGAGAGAGCAATTGGTGGTGCTGCATGGCAAAAGTGGTTTAGGCAAAAGTTCCTTAATCAATGCAGGTATTCTCCCCAAAATAGAAGCCGACGAGACCTACACGCCTTTTATCATCCGCTTTGGGGCGCGTACCACCACTTCGCCTTTGGCGCGTATTCAAATGGCGTTGCAAGCAGAAGAACATCCGTTATTGACGCGCTTGTTGTCCACAGATGATTCGCTTTGGAAATACGCCAAAGCTCGGCAGTTGCTCTACGACAGTCTTCCGTTAATGATTTTCGATCAATTTGAAGAATTATTCAGCTATGACGATGCGGCAATTCAAGCCTTTAAAGAAGATGTATCCGAACTCTTGAACACCACCATTCCACTCCGCTTTCGGCGAAGTATGGAAACCGATGACGCCTTAACCAAAGCCGAAAAAGACCTCCTCGAAACACCGCTACAAGCGCGCATTCTATTTGCCATTCGCTCCGACCGTTTGCACCTACTCGACCGCCTCAAAAACTACTTCCCCAACATCCTACGGCATAGCTACGAACTGCTCGCCCTTTCGCCCGACGATGCCCGCGCTGCCATCGCACAGCCTGCTGCGATGAATGGCGATTTTGTGACCTCGCCCTTCACCTACACCGATGCGGCACTCGACAAACTGCTCCACTACCTCCAAAACGAAGACGACCAACGCGTAGAAGGTATTTTGATCCAAATGCTCTGCGAACACTACGAAAAAAAGGTAGTCGAAGCCACTCAAATCCATCAACTCGACCTGCCCCAAATCGGTGCACCCAAAACCATCGTCTCTCAATATTATCAAGAAAAACTCGACTCCCTTGATACCCCTCAACGCCAAACCGCGCGCACTTTGATCGAAGAGGGTTTGGTCTCCAAAGGCGAAGATGGGATGCGCCTCAGTCTGCACGAAAGTTTCATCGAGCAAGAATATCAAGTGCCTGCGCCCCTCCTCGAACGCCTCGTCAATAGTCGTCTCCTCCGCGCCGAACCTTTCTTGCGTGGCGGCTACACCTACGAACTCTCTCACGACCGCTTGCTACCTGCCGTCATCTCTTCCCGAACCACTCGCCATGTCGAAGAAGCCGAACGCGCTCGACTCGCCGAAGCAGAACGCTTGCGAGCAGAAGCAGAAGCGGAGCGACAGGAGAAAGAGAAGGCGAAACGGCAGTTGCGGTTGGTGCGTGGGTTGTTGGGATTTCTAGCATTAGCATTATTAGCGGCAGGATACTTTGGAGTGAATGTGCAAAAATCTAAACTTATAGCACAAGACAATCTCAACAGAGCGAATAATTTAACTGATGCTTTTTATTTCTATGCAGACCGTTTTGCATTAGCATACGGTAAAGAATATGATATTGACTTGTTTTACTTCATAAATAAGCAAGGTGACAAAGTAACAAAGCTAGGAAGTTGGCAGGATGCTGAGCAGTTTGATGAATATGGCTTTTCTAAAGTAGTTAGTTATGCTGAAGCACGATATAAAGATGTAACTTTTTTGTTAGATACTTTAGGTAATACTTATGAAGTAGCATATTCGATAGAAGAGTTAAAAGAAACAACAAGAGCAGTTGATTTAAGGGATAAGTCTCTAAACCAATTTCCTAGCGAAGTATTCGATTATCCAAAACTAGAGATTTTGATATTGGATGGTAAAATGTTTGAACCTGAAAACATAGATTCTATACCTAAAAAGATAGAAAGCCTAAAAAATTTGCGACACTTTCATTGTAAGCATTGTGATTTAAAGATCATACCTCCTGAATTATACAATCTTTCTAATCTTACTCACTTAAGTCTTGAAGGAAATCGACTATCTATTTTGCCCGAAGGTATTGGAAAGTTAACCAATTTGACATACCTGAATTTAAGCCGAAATAAATTAGAGTCTATAAGTCAAGAAATTGGACAACTAGAAAAGCTAGATTTCTTAAACCTGAGTTGGAATGAACTGAAAAGAATACCTTACAATATAAGAAATCTTATAGATCTCAAAACACTTAATTTGGGATTCAACGAGATTGAAAATATTGCCCCAATTTTTGAATTACACAACTTAGTTCATCTTAGTTTAACGACTGACAAAATTGACACGCTTACATCAGACATCGAAAATCTGAGAAATTTACAGTCATTAGATTTAGGGGGCAGCGATATTCAGGTATTTCCTACTGAATTAAAATATTTAGAAAATTTAGTTTACTTGGATTTGAGTTCTTGTGGATTAATTGAGATACCTGAGCAAATTTTCGATCTATCTTCTTTAGAATACCTAGATATAAATCATAATCAAATAAAAGAGATCTCTAAAGAGATCAAAAATCTGAAGCAGTTAAAATTTTTCAATGCTGAAGACAATGAAATAGGTAATATATCAAAAGAGATCGGCGACTTGAAAAAGTTACAAAATTTAGATTTGAGGCGCAATTCCATAAGTCACTTACCTAATACTATAGGAAACCTAACTAACTTAAAGGAGCTAAGCTTAGGATGGAATAAAATTGAAGTTCTCCCAAATAGGATAGTTGATCTTAAAAATCTCGAATATTTATCTTTAGGAGTTGGCTACTTTAACGGCACTATGACAGACGGAGGAATAGGAAATAAAATAAGTCAACTGCCTAGAGAAATACATAAACTGGAAAGTCTGATAGAGTTAGATGTAAGCAATAACAATATTAATATTCTTCCAAAATCTATCAGTAAGCTGCCTAACTTGAAAATACTTTCGTTAGGTTTAAATCAAATAGAACACTTTTCTGATGAACTATTAGCTATTCCTAAATTAGAGTCGTTGAGTATCGGTGGAAATAAGCTAAAAGAATTTAGTCCTAACGGGAAATACAATTCTAATCTTTCTGTACTAGATCTATCAAATAATGAGATTAAAATTGTAGATATACCAATTCCTGTTTTCAAAAATTTAGAAACTCTTCATTTGAGTTATAATAATATTTCTAAAATCGACCGTGGCTTCTTAGGTTTTGGACATGACCTTACCAATCTTCATTTGGACGGTAACCAAATCAAAGAGATAAATTCCGATATAAGTGAATTTAAGAACTTGAGACACTTAGTTATCTCCTCAAATGAATTGACAGATATTCCATCAGCAGTAGCTAAACTTTCTTCCTTGGAGAAGTTAAACGTAGGCTTTAACGAAATCGAAAATATTTCATCCGAGATAGAAAATCTCACTTATTTGAGAAATTTAAATTTACATAATAACAGAATAGAAAGCATTCCCGATGAAATTAAATATTTAGAGAGCTTAGAGACTTTCGACATCTCCAATAATAATATTGAGAAAGTACATAATTCAATTGGTCTTTTGAGTAATCTGATACGCCTTGACTTATCTAACAATCAAATTCAGAATCTTCCAAATACAATAGGATACCTAAAAAGACTTAGCAATCTTAACTTATCCGATAATTTAATAAAGAACCTTCCGATCGAATTTAGCAGTCTAGACAATTTGTTAACTCTTGATGTAAGTAATAATTCTATTGAATTTCTCCACGAAGAAGCAACCAGTCTCAGAAGTTTAACTAACTTGAAAATAGTTAACAATAATTTAAAATTTCTGTCATTAGATTTCGAGAAATTAAGAAATTTAGAGTCTCTGTATTTAAGTGATAATCAAATTGCAGAAATACCTGATGGTATATCCTACTTATCAAAGTTGAGATATCTTAATGTCGCTAATAATAATCTAAAAGTCTTACCTCTAGGAATCAAAAATCTCAAGTATTTAAAAGAACTTAATATTAGTGAGAATGAAATAAAAGTACTACCGAGTTTTATTGAAAGTTTGGAAAACTTGGTTTATCTGGATGCATTCAGTAATCAACTAATAAAATTAGATCTAAACGTAGCTAATCTAGAAAAACTCAGTAGGGTATTTTTTCAAAATAATAGACTTAGTGAAGAAGATATTTTTGAACTCTGTGCAGGGTTTAATCAATCTGTCAGAATTGCAAAAGAAGAATATAAACCTAATTCTTTACTTCCGAGAGATTCAGACGTAAGTATTTTGATAGACACAATTGAGAGAATACCTGAGAATATAGGAGAAGTCAAGAATTTGATTGTCCTAGACTTGAGTGATAATGACTTGGAAAATATACCCAAACAAATAGGTAAATTAGAGAGATTGGAAGTGTTAAAATTGAATGACAACAGCATTTCTTCTTTGCCTAAGGAAATCTATAACTTAGAAGCGTTACAAGTACTTTTTATTTCAGGGAATAAAATTGAGACCATATCGAGTGATTTAAAGAAATTAGAAAATTTAAGAAGACTGGATTTATCAGATAATGAATTTAAGGAGATACCAGAAGCGGTTTTGAATTTTAGGAAATTAATTTCTCTAGAGGTTGGATTTAATATACTTGAAGTAATTCCGAAAGAACTAGGGGAATTAAAAAATTTGGAGTATTTCGGAATAAGCCAAAATTATATACGTGAAATACCTTTAGAATTTCGGCAATTGGATAAGTTAACTCATCTTTACTTATATGGAAATCAAATTAATAATATAGATAAGATAGTTGGCTTTTTACCTAAACTACAAGTTCTAAGTTATGTGGGAAATCCACTAGAACTTTCAGAATTAATTGAAAGCCTAAAATATACAAATATTGAAAAATTGTATTTAGGTAACTGTGGTATCAGAAACATACCTATAAGTATTTCAGAGTTAAATTTGAAAGAATTAGATCTTCAAAATCATTTAGGCGATCAGAATGAAAACGTAATAGAAGAAGCTGAACGTGAGAAAATAATCAATCTTTTACCCGAATGTAAGATAGACTTTTGATTCTAAATGTAAAGTAACAGTTACTTCCCCAACAACTCCAAGACTACGGCGTCGTCAATGCCATAGACAGCACGGAAGGTGCGTGGGAAGCCGTCCTCGCCAATGAAGGTCCTATTCAGCTACACGCTTTCGCCCTTTACTTCACCGATAAAGTCGCCAGCAACAACAACCCAACCATCTTCAATGCCTATTACGAGCGCGCCGAGCAGTGCTATGCCCGCGCCTATGCCTTGTCCAGCAACCCAGTCTATCAGCGAGAGCTGCATAAGATTTATCTCGCTTGGAGCGATAAGCTATGGCAAGCGAAGGACTGGTCTTCGGCAGCCGCGCTCCTACAAAAAGGCATCGCTTTGGACTATGAGCAGACGGCTTTCTATCCTCGTTTGCTGCATACGCTCTTGTTGCAAGGGCAGTGGAAAAAAGCGGAAGCACAGTGGGCGGCTTGGCAGGCGGCGTTGAGTGAAGAGAAGCAGGTGGCTTTTCGGGAGGTTTTTTTGAAGGATTTTGAGGGGTTGAGGGAGAGGAAGGTGTTGTCGGGGGAGATGGAAGAGCGGTATGAGGCTTTTTTGGAGATGTTAGAGATTAGACGATAGATGTTAGACGCTATACAAGCAGGCTATTTGTTTAAAAACCAGCAACTTACCATTGAACTGAATCTACTTTTCTTATATTCGCGCACTTTTCAACTAAAACCCAGTGAAAGTGAATAAAAAGAAGAAAAAACACAGAGGGCGATGGCAAGCTCAAGGTGGCGGATTGGAAGAATCGGAATCGTGGGCGCAAGACGAACCTCTGAGTAAAGAAGATGGACAGCAATTGCTGAATCAGCTAAAAGAGAAGCTTTCCAAAAAAGATTTGAAAGATAGAGAGAAACTCTTTGAACAAGCCGAACGTTTTGTGAATAACGCGCAAGGCGTGGATGCACCTTTTAGTCACTCTTTTAGAAGCAGAAAAAAGAGAGGCGTTCGAGTGGATTTAGAGATTAAAGCAGGAAGGGCTTTTGTACTTTTGATAGGCTTTCTTGTTCTATTCTATTGGTTAAAGAATTGAAACTGTTATGGATATCATTTCACCAACATACGCGAATTTCCTAACCGACTCCGAAGTCTATGA
>JBCCRX010000270.1:0-9629 GCA_039201015.1 Bacteroidota bacterium
CCTTTAAAAAACCTTGATCAAATCATATGGGCTCGACGCCCATATGATTTGAAGATAAACGTGAGCTTCCATAAATAATACTGACTAAATGAAATCATTCAGAACCTGGTAGATTTGAAAGCAAAAAAAATAGTCGAATGGTTAAAGCGATAGATAAAAGGGAGGTGATAAAAAATTTCTTGCTGGAATACCAAGATTTGCCAAATGAAGATTATCCTCACCTAAGAAATATTTTAAGCATGGACGAAACCGAATGTCATTTTATACTCAGCTGTTTGGGGTGGAATGACGGTTTGTTCACTTATTACACTGTTTTTCACTTTGAGTTACAAGAAAGTGGTAGGATCATTGTACACGAAAATAGAACCGATAATCCATTGGATGAATGGTTTGAAGCAAATGGTGTTCCTTCTGATATACTATTGGCGGCTTGGAATTTAGAACCTGAAGAAGAAGTGGCTCGATAAAGCTGAAAATATGCTTTCAATGGCAAAATTCAATCTTTAACGACTATGGAATTAGACAAAAAAGCAGTCATAGAAAGTTTTATTGAAGAATATATATATCTGCCAAGTGAAGATTATCCTCATTTGAGGCATATCTTTAGTAAAGATGAAGAAGATCGGCATTTTATACTAACTTGCATTGGCTGGAATAAAAGAAGATTTGCATATTATAATGTGTTTCATTTTGAGCTAAGAGAAGACGGAGTCATTATTGTACATGAAAATAGAACAGATAATACCTTAGATGAATGGTTCGAGGATAGAGGCATTGCTCCTGAAACTTTAAAAGCTGCTTGGTCAATTGAAATGAAAGAAGAAACACTGGGAATTAAAATCTTTGACTAATTCTTTCTACCTGCTCTAACGATCTCGGCAATAGATTTTTTCTGTAGTTTGCTATCTATCCAGCATATCGTCATTTCGTCTACTCCAACTAATGGAATTCTACCAGCTATTTCAAATCGCATTTTTTCTATGTATTTTTTTAAATTTATCATTTCTTCTTTAAGTGTATACAACGGAGTATCTACTAATTTTTTTATCATTTGGAGAAAATCTAGAAAATATTGCATTAAAGAGTGATTGTCTTTTATTAAAAACCTATTTGTGCTTCTACATATATTCTCAAAAAGTTCAAATTCATCCAATTCGTAAGAACATATTAACTTAATGTAATATATGCCTCTATCTATATCTTTTCTGACATTTGTTTTGCTTTTCTTGAGTAGTAAATCACACCAATTTAAACACTTATCATATTTTTCTGAAACGAGAAAAAGAATAGCTATATTTAATATTAGCACCTTTTGAGTACTTTGGTTTATCGAAAATTTTAATAATCCATTGTGAACTTCTTCTGCATCTATCAATATATTGTCAATTTTTCCAAAGTTAATATTGTGAACTAACTTGAATTGAAAAAGTCTTTGAAATAAAATCTTTTGGTGATGTATGTTTGTTGGATGTTCTTGCTCTAACCTTTCAATTAACATAGCAAAATTATCAAATCTTTCTCTTCTGAAACAGGCTGCTAAAAAATTAGATACATCAATTATGTAATTATAAAAAGCCTCTTCTTTAAACTCAGGATTCTTATCCCACCATTTCATTACATTAGAATAGGCTTTAAAATATTCATCAATGTTCTGAACAAGTAAATTAAAAAAACCGCTTGCCCTATGATAACGGTGCTCTGCGTGTATCGAACTAAATCCTTTTTCGTGCCTTATCTTTAATTCTCTGAGGTATTTTTGAAACTGTTCTATTTCTTGATTGGTCAACTCCTTTCTTGAAACAGTTTTAGAAAAAATTAAGTCATCCGCATCCAAAGCCAAAAACTCTTCATGCACACCAAGAGAACTCTTCTTTGCTACTTCCTGCAAACTCACCAAAGCTCCTTCCCCAATCCCCTTCTTCGTCGTCTTCACCACCTTCCGCATCTGTTTATTGATTTCTAGCAAGGACAAATGATCCCCCAACTCCTCTGCCAATTGCTTCGCTTCCTGCAAAGCCGCTTCGCACAAATCGTACAACTCACGTTCGTAGAGGTATTTGGCATCCATGAGGTGTTCCTTAATTTGAGCGGCGCGCGATTTTTTGCTGTGGTAGTCGCGCATGGAGCGAAGAATGGCGTTGTAGAGGTAGGCTTTATCAACGGATAGGTGTTTGAATTTAGCTTTGAGGATAGACTCATCGTAGGTCTCCATTTTGTTGATGGTATTGAAAAGCTGAAGGTAGGCAGCATCTTTCTTACCCGATTTTTTGGCATCCAAATTGAAGTAGCGTTTCTCCGATTTGGACATAGCGTGGATGAGGCGGTATAAATCTTTCTTTCTTTTCATTGTTTTGCTTGAAGAACGAATAGAGCATAAGGTCAAGTAAATAGGTGAGCTTATCCATTGTGAATAGTCCGCGCAATTTTTGAACCACAAAAGAAACAAAGAACAGAAAAGATTGATCGTCAGAAGGTTGTGATTTTAAATTTAACTTTATAAGTTTTTGATTTTCAAATACTTGCAAAGACAATAGGAAGCCATTGTATTATTGAAGATAAAACTATTTTCAACAGAATGCCTGATTTTCGAGCTTCAATAAAGAGGAGGTAATTGTCAAAAAAGAGCATCTTAACAGCTCCATTCTATTAGTAAAAACACAAATGCAAGGCACTTCAAAAATGCCTTGCATCTATAATCTTAAGTATGTGGACAATGTTTAGGTCACATTTAGCGCGCCATAGCCTCACGCCTCACGCCTAAGGCGGACATAGTAAGGCGGACACGGGAAGGCGGACACAGTGCGGCTCGGCGCGCAGAGGAGGTTTGGAGGACAGACAAAATATAAGATGTTGTAAAACAACATCTCATATTTTGTCTGTCCTCCAAGACCACCACGAGGCAGCGAGCGCTGCAAGCGCGATGCTGCCGAGTTGAATAGCTAGATTACTTTTGTCCAAGTACTTAATTGAATCACTTTTTCAAATGCCGAATCGTAAAGTCAACGGCACTTTCGTTGGCGGGATCCATTTCTCCCATACCAGGACGATAAATCTGGTGTTCGATGCCCACTTGATTTGCCACTTCATCAATGGCCATCGCGTGGAAGGGATGATGATAAAGGTCGCCATTATACTCGGTACTGGGAGCAGTTGGTGGTCCGCTATTGTAAATGTAAAGCGGTGCATCGTTGCCGTCCATCCAAGCTAGCATATCCACTTCTCTTCTGTAGGCTTCTAGCTCGGGGGTATAAACTTCCTCCACAGAATTGATGCCATAGAAAGCGTACAGCGTCTCTTGATCTTGCACAGGATCGTCAATTTTAAAGCCAAAGGGTTCAAAAATAGTTTCCCAATACACAATGTCAAAGGTGGCTTGACCAGCGATAGAAACGGCAGAAGTGATGCGCGAAGATTCTCGTTCCACTGGATCGCTGCTATTTGGATTTGCCATGTCATCGTGCGTCGCTAGCCAGAAGGAAGAACCCGCGCCCGCCGAAACACCGAAGCAAGAAATACGGTTCGGATCAATGTTGAAATCTTCGGCATGGTAACGCAAATACTGAAGTGCGCGCGTAATATCGCCCAGTGAGGTAATGACACCTTTGTCTGTATCGTCTAGTAGGCGATAATTGATGGTGGCAAAAGCGATGCCAGACATCAGAAATTCCCGAATTTCATCTGCATAATTGTAAGCT
The DNA here is from genome assembly GCA_039201015.1 of Bacteroidota bacterium. GTDB lineage: Bacteria > Bacteroidota > Bacteroidia > Chitinophagales > Saprospiraceae > JAAUTG01. The sequence continues at coordinate 3,696 of JBCCRX010000270.1, forward strand.
TGTTGCTTGTCTCCACCTACGAAACCACCTGCGTGGATATAGATTACAAGGGGCGTCGGTTTCTTGCCTGTGAGGGTGAAAATATCAAATTTATTTCTTCGATGAACGCTGTTGTATTCTAAATTATCAGCGTATTGATAGCGTCTGCCGCGACCTTCTATCTCACCAAGATCAATAGGCGGCTCGCTGTAAGTAATATCAAGTTTTGCTCGCTTTATTGGTTGAATAGGATCGGAGAAGTCTTCCTGTTCGCAGGAAATGAAAGTGAAAGAACATAAGAAAGATAGTACAGTCAATATTTGTAATCGGATACTCATTTTTTTTGTGTTTTGTGTAAAATATTAAGGCTTATGGGGAACAGATCAGACCTATTTTCATATGTTCTTATGACACTTAACGAACGCAATCGTTTAACGGGAAAATGTATTGGAAATCTTGGATCAATGTGATCGCTCCTTATTCTTTTCCAATTGATTCAGATTGTTCTTTTAAGCGACCTTTTTCTCAAAAGAAAATTTTTGGATTTTTTCTGACGTATTTATCCAAAAGAAGGAAGCTAAGGAACGACGCACAAATAACCTCAGCTTCTTGACTTCATCTTTACGCCTTAGGCGAACAGGTTTTGCGCTACTTTTCGTTAGAAAAAGTCTTATGTCCGCCTGAGGCGGATTGCGATTTTTCTGCCTCCATTAGCACAAAAATATCTTGTCAAGAACCTCTGTTTATTCATCCCGCGTTCCTTATTGATTTTTTCAGTCAATTTTATACCCCTCTTGGAATTGCTTCCAGCAACAATTTAGTATAATCTGTCTGTGCTTGCTCGAAAATTTCCGCAGCAGTGCCTCTTTCTATGATGCTTCCATTTTTCATGATTAAGATGCGATCTGCCATAAAGCGAACGACGGACAAATCGTGGGTGATGAAAAGATAAGAGAGCTGAAATTCTTCTTGTAAATCTTTAAGTAAGTTGAGGATTTGGGCTTGCACGGAGACATCCAAAGAAGAGACACACTCATCACAAACAATGAATTTGGGTTGGAGAGCCAAGGCGCGCGCAATACAAATGCGTTGGCGTTGACCACCCGAAAATTCGTTCGGATAGCGACTAAAATGTATTGCTTTCAAACCAACAATTTCCAACAATTCTAAGGTTCTTTTTTTGCTATCAGCTATACCGTGCACTTTCATCGGTTCAGCGATAGAAAAACCAATCGGCATTCTAGGATTGAGGGCAGCGTAAGGATTTTGGAAGATGATTTGCATCTGTTTTCTCCATTGGCGCATCTCTTTTTTACTGGTCTCTAAAATAGGTTGCCCTTCAAAGAATACTTGTCCTGAGCGCACTGGATTTAAGCGTAAAATGCTACGTCCGAGCGTGGTTTTTCCGCTGCCGCTTTCTCCAACGAGTGCCAGCGTTTCTCCTCTTTTCAGTTCAAAGCTTACTTCTTGCACTGCTTTCACGTAGCTTTTGGGGCGTCCCAACCAGTTTTTTTGGTTCGCAAACCAAACGGATAACTGATCGACGTGCAATAGGATTTCTTCCTTATGAATTGTTGTTTTTTCAGAAAAAGTAGTTGCATCTGAGTGAGTAAGTTTTGGTGTCAAGTGCTCTTCGGCTGTTTCAAAATCTTCAATACTTGCTAGGCGATGCAATTTTTTGTCAATGGGAGGCCGACAAGCCAGCAAACCTTTGGTGTAAGGATGCTGCGGATGATAAAAAACCTTTTCTATAGTACCTGCTTCCACAATTTTTCCGTATCGCATGACCAACACTCTATTTGCCAGTGCTGCCACGACCGCCAAATCATGCGAAATGAATAGAATACTCGTTTGTCGTTTGGCTTGTAGCTCTTTCAGCAGGTCTAAAATGGCTTTTTGCACTTGCACATCTAATGCAGTGGTGGGTTCGTCGGCGATCAACAAGTCGGGTTCACTACTCATTGCCATAGCGATCATAATGCGCTGCAATTGTCCGCCAGAAAGTTGGTGTGGATAGGACTGAAAGATGCGCTCAATGTCTCCTAATTGCACTTTCTCCAACCATTCCAGCGCAATATTTTTAGCAGCCTTCTTATCTATTCTTTGTTGCGTCTGAATCGCTTCCACAATTTGCTTGCCCACTTTGAAAACAGGATTGAGCGCACTCATCGGCTCTTGAAAGATCATCGCTATTTTTTTTCCTCGATAGTCTCGTATGTTTGTCCCTTTTTTAAGTAAATCTATTTTTTTAGACGCTGCTGAATGATATACAATTTGACCCTCTACCCTTGCTGCAAGTGCAAGTAATTGCAAGATAGAAAGTGCCGTCACAGACTTACCAGAACCCGATTCTCCTACTATCCCCAAAATCTCACCCCTCTGAATCTCAAAAGAAATGCCTTTTACTGCTTCTACCCTTTCCTCTGGTAGTTCAAAAGACACCCTCAAATCCGTTATCTGAAATAATGTGGTGGACATTCTAATTCTGTTGCATTGCTTTAGTAGGTACAATAGCACAATGATACAATAATACCATACTACCTCAACCTCAGTACCATTTGTCCCTCCTCAATTTCGATTTGTAGTTGATCTCGCTGAGAGAGGCTCTTCATAATCGCTGTTCCTAAAATCTTATTGCGCCAACCTGCTTTTAAGAGGTCAGACGTCAGGCTAGTGTTTTCTTTCATTCGTTTGAATAGTCCTCTTGGAAAGACCAATTCAGGAGCAATTTTATGCGATAAGCATTGATAATTAATGAAAGCATAGAGCATTTCCATTTTAATTTCCTTTTTTGGGTCAATACGAGTGGGCGTAGGTACTTTTCTTAAAATATCTTTTTCTTCTGCTGTGATGTCCTTTTTGTAAAGGGTCTCCATATCCTTCCCATACCGCTTCACGAATCGCTCCGAGATACGCCGATTTTGGCGAAGCCCTTCCACTCCCAGATGAATACTTTTGACAATAGGCGGAATATATTTTTTGGCCAAAACCATTTCCTTAGAATGATTACGTCGCTCTGCCAATTGTCGTCGCCACTCGATCAAGCGAATCAAAAAGACCTGTTCTTTCCTTGCCAAGGCAGGGAGTAAGTTGTGATTCAAGGCTTCTCGAAAAGGTATTTTTTCATAATACTCAGCCGACTCCACTTTCTGCATTTCTTCTTTCACCCAATCGGTCCTGTTCAGTTTTTCAATCTGGCTAGATAATTTGTCATGTAGTGCTTTCAATGGAATTACATCGTCTAGTGCGTACTGAATTTGTCGCGCTTTTATTGGTCGGTGTTCCCAATCTGTGACTGTCTGTACTTTGCTTACTCTTCTATTTAGTTCTGCTTGCACTAGCGCCCTAAAAGAAATCGGATAGCGATGTCCGACAAAACCCGCTGCGATTTGCGTATCAAATACATTTTTGGGAATGACTTGATACAGCTCTTGCATCAGACGATAATCATTTTCTCCCGCATGACTGATTTTTAAGATATTGGGATTCGCCAATATTTCTACAATAGGCTGAATATGAGGCAGTTGAATGGCATCAAAGATGTACAATCCGTTCGTGGTAGCGACTTGCACTAGACAAAGCAGGGTCTGGTAGCGTTTTTCACCAATGAACTCGGTGTCTATACATAACCAATCAATCTGCTTGTTTTCTTCTCGAAATTGTTGTAAATCTTGCTCATTTGTAAGAAGGGAATAGTCTTTCAATCTAAGAATATTTTAGGCTCATCGGGGAATTTTGTAGAGAAAGAAAATTATATAATTTTTTCTCTACAAACTCCTTTCTAGTGGGAAATGAAAAAAGTACTTTTTTCACTTCTCACAAAAATAACCGAAGACCCATATTTTATATTGTCTTTTCTCACTTGGCTTAGCGTAGAGAGCTGTAAGTCGCTTCATCGGGCAAGCAAAAGTAACATTATTTTTAGTCTTCTTATAAGTTAAAAACAATTGCGAATAATTTTGATATGTTAAAATTGGTTTTCGCTGGCAACCTACATAAATATTTCTGCACAAAGGTAAAGGCATGCATGCGCCTTATTTTTTATCATTAAAATTTGAATTATGTTCTATTTACTTAAGCGTAGTGGACAGCTATTTGCTTTGCTCGTCCTATCTTTATCCCTACAAAACTGTGCTGAGAATGATACTTTGAGTACAATACCTGATTCAGTAGAAGAAACACCTATCGCTTTTATCAACATGGAGAATGCTACAGAGGTGGAATCTTTAGATGATACTGAAATAGAATCACGTACCAACAGTTTTTATACTTTCAATACGCTCAATCAAGCACTACACTGTACGGGTTTGGGGGCAGTTTTGGGGCATGGTCTCAATACAATCTATGCACCTTCCGATGCTGCTTTTGCTAAATTAGGATTGAATGCACACAATGTTTGCAGCGAATTGAGTATCAGTACTTTGAAAGAGATTTTGCTGTATCATGTAGTAACGGATGAACTGACTGGACTGCATGAAGTAGGCTGTCAAAAAATGGCAAATGGAGATATAACGCAAAGATCAATTGAGCAACATCGCTTCTTTATCAACGAGTCTATCATTTATCGAGCGTTCACGCAAGTAGGGCACACCTACAAATTGCGTGTCTTTGTGATTACAGATGTTTTAGAAGTACCAATGGATAACATTGTGGAAACGGCTTCAGAAACTTCTATATTTGAATCTTTGGTGGCTGCGGTCTTAGCGGCTGATCCCGCAATTGCGGCAGCTTTATCCGATGATGATGCTATTCTCACGGTTTTTGCGCCTACTAATGCTGCTTTCCACGATCTAATTGCTGCTTTTGGAGCAAGCTCTCTCAATGAATTGGTTCATATTGTAGGAGTAGAGACGCTTTCTACTATTTTGCTGTATCATGTCGTGGATGCTTGCGCTTTCTCCAATGATTTAAGCGACGGACTAAAACTGACGACTTTGCAAGGTGAAAAGGTGGAAATAGATTTGCACAACTTACAAGTCATTGATAAGACACACGATCCAGCAGGACTTGAGGTGGAATTGCTAGATATCCTTACAGCCAATGGCGTTGTACATGGCATCGATAAAGTGCTATTGCCACAAGAAGTTTTGAATAATTTGTAATAGCATGAAATTGACATCTATCCAAGTGAAGTAGTTGTTTGTTTAGACGGCTACTTCGCTTTTTTTAATTCAATTCTATTTGGTGCGATTTGAGATTGTTTGGTTTGATTTCCGTTTCAATTGCAATAGTCCATTCTCAACTATCCAATTCCACACCAGCATAATAGCCCATATCCATATTTTTCAATGCTTTCACGAAATAGGTCATCTGCCCAACATGGTAAGAAAAATGCTCTACAACATGCACCAAAATACCAATCCCGTTTTCTGAAAAACCTTGCACGCTATAGTCACGAATTAAATCTTGTGATTTCACTTTATTTAGTATTTCGGTGATATCCACAGCCACAATGTCAACTTCTTGAAGGAGTTGCGCAGTAGGGATTGGACCGCGTTCATCAAATTCTTTTTGACGCTCTCGCACGTCTTTCTGTTCTCCCAATCCTGCTACTAACCACTGTCTGAGATTGCCACAAAGATGCAAAGTAATATTGCCCATGCTGTTGCTGTTTTTATTAGGGCGATACCAAATTTCTTCCTCTGTCAGTTGTGCCAAACACTTTTTCATACGAGGAAAATTTTCATCGAAAATTCGCCGATTGATTTCACAAAGAAATAGTTCTGTAAATTGCTCTTGCATGGAATGATAATGATGTTGACTATTGGGAAAGAAAAAGGTCTCTAAAAATCAGCAAGTTGAGGTGTTCTCCGCGCCTTCGGCGCGAAAATCCTTCAGGAGGGAGAGATGAATCGGGGGGTTTTGCCCCGATTGAGATCTACCACCCGAAGTTAGCGTAGCGGGAGACGCAGCGAAAGATGTGGGATTTTAACAAGAGTGTAAACAGATTGCCGC
>JBCCRX010000271.1:0-9497 GCA_039201015.1 Bacteroidota bacterium
CAAAAATTAGAGATTTTTGATGCTTTTCACCCTTAAAATCCCTTAAGCAGAAAGTTTTTCTCATCAGAAAAGAAACTTTCTGCGAATTTTGGAAACGGAATCCATACTCAAATGTCGATCTAATTTTTTGAACGTTACTAAAGTATCTAAAATGAATCAAAATATTTCTCAAAAAGAGTTAGGACAAAGAATTTCTGAATTACGGCAATCAAAGGGACTGTCGCAGGATGATTTAGCGAATCAGATCGAAATATCTCGATCTTCTTTGACACAGATAGAATTAGGAAATAGAAAGTTAAACGTCATGGAACTCCAAAGAATATCTTATGTCTTAGGGTTTTCTTTGGATCGTTTTCTTGCCAATAATTTTAGTGCTAAAGAATTCTCAAAAGAAGCAGCTAAAAATGATTCCGTCAAGGATAGTTACAGAGTTTCAGAGCCTACTTTTGATGTCCATAAATTTTCCAATGTTCTTCTTTATATTTCAGAGCGATGTGCAGGGAAACCAAACGTAGGGGAGACCTTAATCTACAAATTGCTTTATTTTTCTGATTTCAATTATTACGAATTATACGAAGAGCATTTGACGGGTGCAAGATATCATAAGCTTCCATACGGACCTGTTCCGCAAAATATACAGGCGATTATTAATAATATGATCGAAGAAGATAAAAGTATTAAAAGAATAAAAACGGATTATTACAATTATACACAAACCCGATACATCCCTTTAAAAAAAGCAAACCTACTGGCATTGAAGGCAAGTGAAACAGAGATTCTAAACCATGTCATTGAACAATTTTCCGACTGGTCTGCAACTGCTATAAGCGAATACGCTCACAAGGATATACCCTGGCTAGTGTCGAAGGAAGGTGAAGAAATTAATTATGAATTAGCACTTTATAGAGAAGCTCCATATTCCGTTAGAAATTATGATCAGTAAATTTAGCAGGCAATTATGATTTTTGAAGAACTAGATGAATTTAATAAAGACCTAAAATTTTTAAAAAAGAAATATAGAAGTCTAGACGAAGATTTAGAAATAGTTAGGAAAATCCTAGAAAATCTTCCAGATGAAAGACCACCATTTAGTTTTCGTATTGATAACTTAGGTATTGAAACTTGTGTAATAAAAGTCAAGAAAATTGCTTGCAAAGCACTCAAAGGGAAAGGTGTGAATTCTGGGCTGAGGCTGGTTTATGCTTATTTTGAGGAACTAAAAGAAATTAAAGAAGAGAATGAAATCACTCAAGCGGCTAGAGCAGCTAAAATAGTGATGATTGAGCTTTACCATAAGAATAATAAAGCGACCGAAGATAGAGATAGAATAAAGCGAAATTTCGATTAAGGAAATTTGTAGAAAATAAACTGCCCAACTTTTGCGAAGTTATTTTTTCCCTCCTCGTCCCAGGTATTCTAGCCCGTCTAGCATCTGCAAATGCACAACATCCTGTCCACTAGTCTCCGACTAGAATAAGCAAAAGAATCCTAGTAATACAAGTCAGAGACTTACCAACATAACACTTCGCATTCGTAAATGCTCGTGAGCCTAAAACGTTTTTTGGAACATCCTACGCGAGCAAAAAGCATTAAACGAATAAACACTTCAACAAATCAACAAAGAAGAAAATGCACTTGCTTATCCTAAATGTAGCACAAAGTCTTCATCAACCTACCCTCTCGCCCGAACAAAACTTTCAAAAGGCGGATAATCCTTCAGCGGTAACAACAAAAAATCATTTTCGTAAGCACGAGGCGTATAAGGGTGTGCTTTTTGGAAAGCTGCTTTGATTTTAGCGACGGCTTGGTCTTTGTTGCCCTGTTGTGCATAAAAGTGGGCTTGAGCAATTAAATAACCAGCATCTTGAGACCGTTCGTACCATTCTTGCATACGGACTAAGGTTTGTTGGGCATGTTCAAGATCACCCAGTGCGAGATAACAACTGCCTAAACTCGATAATTGTAGCCAGCCAGGTTCTCCTTTGGAGATTTGCAACCAATTAAGATCCTCTCCTATTGCCTTTTGAAGCCACGGCAATGCTTGTTGATAATCGCCAGCGATGTAGTACAAAGTGCCAGGAAAATAGCTGTTGATGTCCATAGTTTGGGGTTGTTGTGTGATCCATTCAAGCCCACGATTTGCCCATTCTATTTGTTTGTCTGTCTGCTGCTGCACACCATAACGCTCTGCTATAAATAAAATAGTGGACAGATGATCTGTAAGCGAACCGCTATTCTGTAGTAAGTCCTGTACGAGTTGTTCGAGCCGTTCTTCCTGAGCTTGCGCGATCAATAATTCCGCCATGCGTTCGTAATAGTTCCAATGCCTCCGCAGGTGCTTGGGAATGTATGCTAGGATAGATTCAGCTTCCTTAAATCGCCCTAAGCGATAGAGATTATGCGCGTAATGCCGATGCCACCAAGTACTAAGTTCAGTTGAAGAGTTGACGTGTTCGGGTTCGATGAAATTAAAAATGCGTACTGCTTCTGCTGGTCTATTCAAATCATTCGCCATGATGCCCGCTTCCAAATTGGTCATCAATTGTTTTGGATCAACTTCCAAATTGAGTAGAATGTTCTCAAAAGCCGTTGGCAAATCTTTATTGAGAATGGCTCGCCAATGCCAATACCACTGTTTTTGGGTTGGAGGCAGGTAATCAATATTGATGTGGGTTTTGATTAGATTAAAAACGGAATCTGCCTTAGCTTTTTCTCCATTCATAAAATGCGCACCCGTCACAAAAAGATAGGGCATAAAAAAACGCTTGTCTTTTTGTATGGCTTGATTGAATAGCTCGATACTCTTTGTAAAGTTAGCGCCATAAAGATTCGTACCTTGCTGATACAGTTGGTATGCTCCGTAAGTAGGAGGTGATTGGGCAACACCAGGTGAGAAATAATGACCCGAAGCGGTGAAAGCAGTGGCAAATTTTTGTTGTAATTGACCGATTAATTCATCAGGATTTTCTATTGCTCCCTTAATGACTGGCATGACCCATTCTATTTTTCCGCTTCTTAGATCAATGACTTCGCTTTCAACAAAAATATATCCCCCGTCGAGATAATAATTACCCCTCACGATTTTTTCAGCTCCTGTTCTTGCCGCAAATTCGTTGTGTAAGTCGTCCTGATCTAAATATTGAATATGGTCTTGAATATTGGTATGACTAACGATTTGGACGTTGCCCAAATAGACCAAGCCTTGTATGATCCAATCGGCAGCCATGATACCCAAAGTCTCGAAACTTGGGTCGTCCGTCTTATTTTCAAAGGGAAGCACCGCTATTTTGGCATCTCCTATTTCTTGGTACGCAGTATTTCCATCAGTAGAAGAACCTACAGATGCTTTTGTGAACCATACAATAGCTGCAATGGATAGTAATACCACGACCAATAATACCCGCTTTGTTGAGGTAGCCTTTGAAGTGAGATTCATAGTCAGATTTTTATAAAAAACTGCTAACCGGGTGTGGAGCTATTTCATGTGTTTGGACTAGTAAAAATACTTTTGGAGAAGAAAGCTAGACTTGTATAATTTACACTCAACTAAAATGAGCAATGAAGATTTCGTCGAAGTTTCGTGTATATAATCATTTTTACCTGTTACTTTCGCTTAAATAGAAGCACAAAAATATCAAAATTCACTTATTTAAGGCTAACTTGTGTGAGTAACGGTGAACGTATTATTATAGATGCTCCCTTAAGTCCTACATATTTTTATTTGGGTGCTACGTTGGCTCTCCAATAGCTCTTGGAGTTACTTGTAACTATCAATTCTGTTTGAGATCAATAGCACTCAAAAATGTTTTGCAAATTAAAACCAGAGATGCGACATCACTCACTGTTCTATTTCTGTTTGTTCTTTTCATTAGTACACTTACTGATGGCTTGCGCTACTTCGGTCGAAAATGAGCTGAATCAGGAGAGAGCTATTATTGAGGGAAATAAAATCACACCACTTACTTTCTATGTCAATCAACTAGGTGATACACTTAATTTCAATTCGACGGTAAAAGCGGAAGTTCAGATAGCAGATTATGCCGCATTAGGAAAAAATAAAACACCTATCCTTGATAGGATAACTACTACCCACAATAACGCTCAACAAAAAACTGCTTCACCTATCATTCTTCCTTTTCAAGCGCCCCTATTCGATACTTTAATTCATAGTGATACGCTTCGACTGACAGCGCAAAGCGTTCAGAGAAAATTGATGAAGATTTCCAAATCCACTTACACTAAGCTCGACCCACCTGTTTTGTGGGAACATTCCAATGGAAACATCCGAACGATGGTCAGTGGACAAGGTGGTATTCCCACTGCACATTCTGATTTACAATTGAAAGATCAAATGGGCGATTTGTGGTTTACTTCATCTAGAGGACTCAGCAAATATGATGGTGTATCAGTTACCCATTTTACACTACCTGATCTGGGTTTAACTCGAAAGAAAACACTATTTCAAGATCAGGATGGCAATATTTGGGTAAGTTTAGGAGCGCAAATCGTTCGCTACGATGGCAAGTTGTTAACTTTATTTGAACAGCAAACCGAATTCAAAAATGAAGTCAAAGGTTTTCAGGAAGATCAAGCGGGCAGAATATGGTCGATAGCTGCAAATGGTCCATTTTACATCACAGATTCCTCTATCGTCAAACTGCCGAATCTGCGCGGATACACTTTTGATAAAGCCTCTTTATTTACAGATCAGAACAAGCATATCTGGGTCGCTGGATTTCCTCAAAAAGGTTCGCCAATTGGGTTTCTACTTTCCTATGATGGCAGACATTTGTTGAAGATAAAAGATACCTTACTTCAAACTACTAAAGCACATCCTAACACTGCTGCAATAGATCAAGCTGGTCATATTTGGATGGTGGGTGAATGGAACAAAGAAGCTGCTTTGATTCGATTCGATGGAAAACAATTGATTATCTACGGAAAGGAATCAGGCTTTCATTTGGAGCATCTGCAGACCGCTCAGCTATTTTTCTCTAAAAAGGGGAATGTGCTGATTAAAAGTAAAGGTGGTGTTTTGACCGAATTCGATGGGCAACAGTTTAATCGCCTTTTTGTACATCCAGAGCAAATTGACATTGGTCAGATCGTTGAAGATGAAGCTGAACAGTTATGGTTTACGGCTGCTGAAAGTTCTGAAGTATTTGTGTACAGTGCAAAGCAATTTAAGCATATCGATTCTGATCAAACAGCCACCTTAAATATGGATGGTGCTTCTAATTTTATGGATCATACTGGCAAATTGTGGTGGAAAAATAACCCAGCGACACAAGGCAATAGCTGGTCAGCAATCGAAGGCGATAGCTTGACTACATTTACTTTCGCTCAAGGTGTAGGTCATCCTTTTTGGGTGGATAGTGAAGGCGGAATTTGGGATAAATGGAGCGATCAGCTACACCATTATCAAAATGGACTTTTAGAAACCATTCCAATTCAAGGCTTTACGGAGCGAATTGTGGAGAAAGAAGAACAGTTCTGGATTCCCACCAGCGATCATCATCTACATATTTTAAGCGAAGAAGCGCTGCTGACAACTTCCTACAACCAAGAGTTTTTCAGCGAAACCGATGACCAGAACATACCTGGCATTTTAGTTGATGATCGCCAGCATTTTTGGATGAGCAATAGATCGACTGCTAGCCTCGCTAAATTCGATGGTACGTATTGGCACTATTTTCGTTTTCCTTTGGGGGACGCTACCAGTGTAAGGTCCTATTCAAATAGCGATCCTGTTGAAGATAAGCAAGGTAATATTTGGTTTCTATTAGGCAAGCATTCATTGGTCAAATACGATGGTCAAACATTTTGGCAGTATGATTTTGAGCAGCTTGGTTCTATTGTTTCATTGATCGAAGATGATCAAAATCGAATTTGGTTGACGACATCCAATAAAGGAATCGGACTTTTCGATGGAGAATATTTGCAAATCATCAATCAAGAAGATGGACTGCTCGATAATCAAATCTATTCGCTCCACAAAGATTTCAAAAACCGTATTTGGGCAGCTTCCATCAATGGCATCTCTATTATTGAGCAAACACCTAATCAGCCTCCTAAGATATACACATTAGAAAAAGCAGATGGACTCAATCCTGAATTTTTTCCTTTCGATCAGGGCATCTCTTTTGCTGAAAATGCTAATATGGCTTGCCTTCATTCGCTTTCTGGCTTAACTTTTGTGGATTTAGCAAAGCTGCCATTGTCAAAGCTACCGCCACAAAACCTACGTTTGTGCGAATTGACCATCAATCAACAATTTACAGATTTTGGTAGATTGCTAGAGTATCAACCCATTTTGAAAGAATCGTTTTCTGAAGTACCTCCATTTTTAAACTACCCAATTGATCTTTCTGTGCCTCACTATATTGATAATTTAAGTTTTCATTTTAGTGCAAGTCATTGGGAAGCACCGCACGATATTCGGTATAGTTTTAAACTCGAAGGCATAGACCAAGATTGGAGTTTACCGCAACACGAGCCGAATATCACCTATCGAAATTTACCCTATGGTCGCCATACGCTTTTAGCCAGAACCAAAAATGAAGCCAATATTTGGAGTTCGCCTTTTGCCTATCCATTCACGATACGTCCGCCTTTTTGGTTGAGTTGGTGGGCGTATTTGTTGTATTTTGTTGTACTTGGTTTGATTGGTTATGCTAGCTTTTTAGGCTTGAAGCGGCGCATGCAACTGCGTCATGCCTATGTCCAAAAGCAGCAAGAAGCGCAGCAGCTCAAAGAACTTAACACTTTCAAAAGTCGGTTATACACCAATTTGACCCACGAGTTCCGTACGCCTTTGACTGTCATACTCGGTATGGTCAATCAAATGCGAGAAGCACCTAAAAAATACTTTGATGAAGGCACATTGATGATCGAACGTAATGGAGACAACCTTTTGAGATTAATTAATCAATTGCTGGATTTATCGAAACTGGAAGATCAGTCTTTCCAATTGCAGCTAGAGCAAGGCGATGTAGTCAATTATCTACGCTACCTCACCGAATCTTTTCAAACCTACGTCAATAGTCACAATCTCTCTATCCGATTTTTAACCACTTTGGAAGTGCAACAAATGGACTACGATGCGGAGCAATTGAAGCAAGTATTGACCAATTTGATTTCCAATGCAGTCAAATTCACGCCTTCGGGCGGACACATCAAAGTGCATTTGAGCAAAAAAGAAGAAAAACTTTTACTAAAAATATCTGACACGGGCGTAGGTATCGCAGCAGAAAAACTGCCGCATATTTTTGATCGCTTTTATCAAGCCGATAATTCTTCCACTCGAAAGCGAGAAGGTACGGGCATTGGTTTGGCGCACACCAAAGAATTAGTCCGCTTGATGGGCGGTAGCATTGAAGTAGAAAGTGAATTGGCGCGTGGAACGACTTTTTTGATTGTATTGCCGATCACTCAAAATAGTCCACTGTCCCATAAAAAAGTGGCAGACCCGATCTTATCTTATTCCGCAAATTATACTAGTAATGAAAAGGCAAACCAAGTAGCACCAAACACAGATCACCGTCCGCATTTACTGATCGTGGAAGACAATCACGATGTAGTCGCTTATCTTAAAGCCTGCTTGGAGGAATTTTATCAAATAGATGTAGCTTATAATGGTAAAATTGGGATTGAGAAAGCCTTGGAGCAGATTCCTGATCTAATCATCAGTGATGTGATGATGCCCGAAAAAGATGGCTACGAAGTTTGTGATATTTTAAAAAACGATCAGCGCAGTAGTCATATTCCGATCATCTTATTGACGGCAAAAGCAGATGCTTCTTCCAAGATCGTCGGGCTTCGCAAAGGTGCAGATGCTTATCTCTCCAAACCTTTTGATAAAGAAGAATTGCTCGTTCGGCTCGAAATGCTTGTTCAGCGGCAGCGGAAACTGGCCACCTATTTTGGTCAGCAATTACAAAAAGAAGGAAATGGAAAGGGTGCAACGATAGCTGAAATAGAAGAAGATGCCATACTGATCGAAAGTGTTTTCCTACAAAACATTCTTGCCATATTGGAAAAAGAATACAGCGACGAACATTTTGCGCTGCCACAGCTCTGCAAAGCAATAGGCATGAGCCGTTCTCAACTCTTCCGTAAAATGAAAGCCCTAATTAATCAATCGCCTTCTCAGTTTATTCGTTCTTTTCGTCTAAAAAAAGCCAAGGCATTGCTAGAAGCTGGTAATTTGAATGTGAACGAGGTAAGTTGGGAAACAGGTTTCACAAGCCCAACCCATTTTGCAAAAGTATTTAAGGAAGAATTTGGATTTAACCCAAGCAATTACCGATCTAAAAAATCGTAGTCTAAACTTTTGAAGTTTTTTTAGCTAAAGTGCTATTTATTGAACTAAAAATCATCCTTTTTTAACAGTAAACTTCAAAAGTCTCTTTGTGTGTACTTTACATCGGAAATTGCTGATTTAATCTTGTTAGTGGACATTCGGATAAATCGAACCACAAAGGGACAAAGAACACAAAAGGAATAAGCTAAAAATTCAAGCATTTAGCTTTTGTGACCTTTGTTCCTTTTGTGGTTGAAAAAAGAAAATGTCCACTGGTAAGTGATTTAACCCAAGTGAACTTCACAATTAATTGATTGTCAGTTAATTATTTTGAAATTTTGCAACCAACAGTGATTTTTTTGTACTTATCATGCAACGAATTGACAGCAATTTGCAACCAATTTGCTAGTCGAATAAGTTTGCTGCTTTTAACTTTGTACTGTTTTATACAGCCAAGTAGATCAATAAGAGAACAAGACCACTATGAAAACAATTCCATTCTATTCCACCTTCACAATCTTCTTTTTTTCTGCTGTTTTAGTACAAGATGTAGCAGTTTTGGATCACACTATTCATCCTACAAGAATAACTAGCACTACGTCTAAGCAGCAGCTAGAAATAAAGGAAGCAGCTTTCATTCCATTGGTGAACCGATACGCTTTATTTAGTGATGAAATAACAAAAGCTATTCGCTATTTGAAGATTCTTCTCACCTATTCACTAATGGTTTGAAAGTTGGAGACCTAAGATGCTAGCTTTCGATCATATTAAGGTTTGAAAGAAATAATTCTTTGTAAAGAAGACTTTTGAAGTCTTAAGACCAGAGCGTACTGGAAATTAAGGTTGTGATAGTTGAAACTTGCCTTGTTGCATGGCAGACAGGCTTCAAAAGGCTATCATCTGATCTCCTTATGATTTGAAAGAAATTTCATCTAACAAGATAGTTACGTTATCTTCTCTCTGCTTGACTCACGAACAAGATGCTTACAGTTTGTAGCATTTACCGACAGATTTATAAAAACAACAACTCAATATTAAAATTATATAACATGAGAAAATTATTATTACTTTTTTGCTTATTCGTATGCTTTAGCATCATTGGTAAAAGCCTTTTGGCTCAACCTTTTATCGAAAAATCGAGCGACATCAAAGAATTTAACCGTAGTACTAGTGCAGTAGCCGATGTGGATGGCGA
>JBCCRX010000272.1:0-9470 GCA_039201015.1 Bacteroidota bacterium
AGCACAAAAAGAACCAAAAAAGCCAAGACTGAATTTCTTTTTTAGCGTTGCAAAAGCACCAAAAAGACTAAACAAAATAAACTCGCCCTAAGTATTGTTTTTCAAGCTTTTATTCACGGGCTACGCCAAGCTTCAGCTCTGTTTAGCACCTTGTTTTGGCTCATACAGTATTTTGTTTTTAACGCCTTTTTGGCACTTTTTTCACTAAAAGAAATTAGGTCGATTTTGATAATTCCTCAAAAAAATTCAGAGAACCAAAAAATTAATAGTTAGTACCCATTACTCACTACCTAAAACCTATCACTTAACACTTACCCCCAAAAACCTATCACCTAAAAAAAAGAACAATGCTACGTTCACATACTTGCGGAGAACTCCGTATCGAAGATATCGGGAAATCAATAACGATTAGTGGTTGGGTGCAAAGCAATCGCGATTTCGGAGCTTTGACCTTTATTGATTTGCGCGACCGTTATGGCATTACGCAATTGGTATTCAATGCAGAAGATGATAAAGCCTTGAGCGAAAAGGCGCAGAAATTGGGGCGCGAATTTGTGGTGCAAGCCAAGGGGAAAGTGCGAGAAAGGACCAATAAGAATCCCAACAGAGCAACGGGCGATATAGAAATAGAAGTGCGGGAAATGAACATCCTGAACGAATCGAATGTGCCGCCCTTCACAATAGAAGACGAGACCGACGGCGGTGATGATTTGAGGATGAAATACCGCTATTTGGACTTACGTAGAAATCCAGTGCAACAGAATATTATTTTCCGCTCCAAACTAGCCATAGAGACCCGAAAGTATTTGGCAGATTTGGATTTTGTGGAAGTAGAAACGCCCGTACTTATCAAGAGTACGCCAGAAGGTGCGCGCGATTTTGTGGTGCCTAGTCGCATGAATCCAGGTCAATTTTATGCTTTGCCACAGTCTCCACAGACCTTTAAGCAATTGCTAATGGTTTCGGGTCTTGATCGCTATTTTCAGATTGTGAAATGCTTTCGAGACGAAGACTTGCGCGCAGATCGACAACCAGAGTTCACACAGATTGATTGCGAAATGGCTTTTGTGACTCAAGAATCCGTTTTGAATACTTTTGAAGGCTTAACAAAACATTTATTCAAAGCTTTAAAAGGCATCGAACTACCTGATTTTCCACGTATGACTTACGACGAGGCAATGAAACGATACGGTTCGGATAAACCTGATGTGCGTTTTGGTATGGAGTTCATAGAATTGGATGAAGTTGTAAAAGGCAAGGGTTTCAGTGTTTTTGATAATGCAGAATTGGTAGTTGGCATCAATGCAAGTGGACAGGCAGGTGCATATTCCAATAAAGATATCAAAAAGCTGACCGAATGGATGCAACGGCCACAAATTGGCGCGAAAGGACTGGTCTATGTGAAATACAATGCGGACGGTAGCATTAAATCGTCAGTCGGAAAATTCTTTTCGGATGATGACCTGAAAGTTTGGCTAGAAAAAGCAGGCGCACAGCCTGGCGATATGCTTTTGGTGCTTTCGGGAGAAGCAGAAAAGACGCGCAAACAACTCAATGAACTACGCTTAGAAATGGGTAGCCGCATGGGCTTGCGCAAAGGCGACGATTTTCAGCCTCTGTGGGTCGTCGATTTTCCGCTACTAGAATGGGACGAAGCATCAGAACGTTTCCATGCGATGCACCATCCCTTCACTTCCCCCAAAAAAGAAGATGTCAATCGAATGCTCAATGGCGATCACGATACGATGAAAGCTTTGCGCGCAGATGCTTACGATTTGGTCATCAATGGTGCTGAAATTGGAGGTGGTTCCATTCGGATTCATGACCGTGCTTTGCAGGAGCGCAACTTTAAATTATTGGGGTTCACGGACGAAGAAGCAGAAGCACAATTTGGCTTTTTAATGGGTGCTTTTGAGTACGGTGCACCGCCTCACGGCGGCATTGCTTTTGGTTTTGATCGCTTGTGTGCAGTGATGAATGGACAAAGCTCCATTCGCGATTTCATTGCCTTTCCAAAAAACAATCAAGGGCGTGACATGATGATAGACGCACCCAGTCCAGTGGATGAAGAGCAACTGCAAGAGTTGAATTTGCGTTTGAGGGAAAAAAAATAGTGCATGATTCAGAAAGATTACATTGAGCGCATGACGCAGCAAGTCGCTAAAGTTTTGGCGCGCTTGATCGGGAAAGATTGGGAGCAAACGCTCCTAGTTTTTGAGCAAGTCTATGAAGATTGGATGCCGATTGAGCGCGAAGATTTGATTGCGCGTCCGCCGAGCGAGCTACTGGATTGGTTGGTGCTGGAAGAAAAACTATCTTTGGATGAATTAGAAGCTATCGCCTATTTACTGTACACCGAAGGCGCGCATTTGCTTGAGCTAGACCAGCAAGAAGTCGCTTTTGATCGTCTTAAAAAAGCTTTCTTGTTGTTAGAGTACGTAGATCAACAAGCCGATACCTATTCTTTTGAGCGCGCACATCGTATTGGTGTTTTGAGGGAGCAATTGGAGTAGCAACTCAATTTCTAGTATAGTCTTCGACCGCTCAGCCAATCATTTGGATCAAGCGCTCTTTAGTTTAATCTGAATTTCCAAGACTTGCCCTACAATTTTTGCTTCCATTGCTGCTTCATTTCTCTTTACGAGTTCTTTACAAATCTGCAATCCTAAGCTTTCCGTCTCTTGCACTTGTCCATTGTAGGAAACCTTATTGATAAGGTCAACAACATCCCCTGACAATTCTTCATAAATGTTGGAAATGGAAAAGATCGCCATGGTTTCGTTTGATACTACTTTCAGACTAATTTGTCCTTCGGGAATGCTATACTTGACCGCATTATCCAATAAATTTCTAATGATGGTAGTAAGCGATCTTTTATCCGCTAAAACAAAGATGCCATTAGGTAGCTCTTTGGAGAGTAGTAGTTTTTTCTTTTTGATATACACTTCATAAAGGGCTATATTTTCGCCTATTATATTTGATAGATTTACCTTTTCGATATTTAAGTGATAATTATTTCCCTCCAAGCGACTCCAGTCCAGCAAATTATTAAGCAAAGTGTATATGTTCTCTAAATTTTGTTCAAACTGCTGTCCAAGTGATTGCAGTTGCTGCATACGATTTCGCTGAATGAGGAAGTTGATCTTTTTAGAAAAATGGAGCATGCCAGTAATTGGAGAACGCAGATCGTGACCAATGATAGCGTAAATCCTTTGCTTGTGAGCTTGCATTTTTTGCAGTGCTGTCAATTGAGCATTGATCGTAATCGTTCTTTTGTTGATTTCTTGCTCCAACCTCAAATTTTCTTGCTCCAAATAGCGAGACCGCCATTTCACAATCAAGTAAATCAAAATACCAAGCATAAGTCCAGCGAATATCAAAAACCAAGTACTCAAAAAGAGAGGTTTATTAGAGATAATCGGAATAGACAACTCATTCTCTGACCAACGCCCATCTATGCCTTTTGCTTTTATACGAAGTTCATATTCTCCAAACTTCGGTTTGCTCAGTTGCAATTTTCCATCTTTTTTATAAATCCAATCTTTGTTTAAGCCCTCTATTCGATAAGCAAAATCAAAAGTAGGCTCACCCGAAAAATCAATAATCGAAAAATCCAGTTCAAAATAAGTATCTCCATAGTTTAATACAATGCCTTCTTTAAAATCAGTGAAGGTGTTGATCTCGTTTTTATCGTTATAAACGGTGTAGGCATTTTTTACTACAGGCAAATCACTCTTTCCAAAAGGTGTATTGGCTTCCGTATAGCGCAAGTCAATTTCGGTGATGCCATTGATGCCACCGAGATAGAGAAAACTGTCTTGGGTCAAAAGATGAGAACTATAATTGAATTCATTATTAGCTATTCCGTGATCTTCATAAAAAGTTTGAATCGAGAAATCTTGTGTGTTTAAATAATTTAGTCCATTGAAAGTTGGTATTCATAAATTACCTAGATAGTCAGGATAAATGCATGTGGGGGCATTGTTGGAAAGTCCTTTTGACGTATTAAAAGCCTCTATTTCATTAGTACTACGATTCCACCGAAATATACCATTATTAAGTGTAGCGAGCCAATAAGTATTTGCATCTTCGATATGAACATCTATAATTTCTTTATGTGCATAGGTGTAATGTCTTTCTATTCCTTCACTTGGTGTTTTCAAAAAGAGTCCCTTATCCGTACAAATCCAGAGACTATCATTTTGAGACTGAAAATTGTAAATATACGCTGCTACCAAGTCCGTTGCAAAAACTCCCTTCTTGAAAAGGACAACACTATCTCTTGCTGTATCATATTCAAATAATCCTTTTGAAGTACCTACTAATAAAGAATTGGTTTTCTCATGGTAAAAAGGTTGGAATGCCTTTGGTTTATCTCCATTTAAGGATTGAAAAAAGTAATTCTTTGCATCTTTCAAATAAGAACTTTGGTAGAGAATTCTGTTTAGATGCGTTCCATTCCAAAAGTCTTTTGAACTACTTTTACTTATTCCATAGCCTGTAAAATCTGCGAGGAAGTCTGATCTATTTACAGTTGCTGATTGGCGATCAATGACTAACTGTCCTAAGTAACTATTTGCAATTAAAGTAGAATCATTTATAAGGCTTATTCCACGACAAGAAGCTGTCTTTTTATCATGTTGCATTTTTCGGAAAGGTAGATTTTGAATACTGAAAATATGAATACCATTATCACCGGTGAAGATACCTGTGGCTTCATTATCAGTGTATAAACCTCTATGCAATCTATAAGATCCATTATTGGACAATTCTTTCAGAGGGATACACTGTCTAGTATCTTCATCTTCAATGTAAGTGGAGTCATTGCTAGGGACAACGATAGCTCCAAAAGGGTTAATATGGGTAATACCATCTGCCAAGTGGCTGTAGCTTGGAAAATCTTCTGTTTTGTACACTTCCTTACCAAAAGGGTATTTAATGACAGAAATAACATCAGACTCAGGAAAGTGATCTAAGAAGATATGATCTCTAGAGGTTTGGATGCGTTTGTTCCCTAAAGTAATTGTATCTATTAATACTTTATTTCCTGACTCTTGTTTCCATAAATTTTGACCTGTAATCCACCAATAATTTCCTGATGGATCAATATTCGCTATTTTTAAACTTTCTTGTTCAGTCTCAACTATTTTAATACAGCTTTTAGTAGTGAGATGGAAAAGTTTTTGCTGGTTCGTAACCAATAGAATACCTTCTCTATATTTGGGATTTTCGATAAAAGAAATCTCATTAGTATCAAAAGGTAAATTAGGAAAAAGAGTATCTAAAGGAACAATTATATCATGAATTATATCATAGCAATAAATTTTCTTGATACCAAAATTTTCCTCAACGAGCTTGGTTTCCCTTAATATCAACCAAATAACATTCTCGGGGTACTCAATCATTTTTATGATATCCTTGAATTCTGCAGTAGGTATATCAATATCAATATCAATAAACTTCCTTCCATCGTATCGACTCAAACCAAGGTTAGAAGTTATCCATAAATAACCATTGGTTGTCGCTAATTCACCAGTAATGTAATTAGAGGATAGTCCTTCTTTTGTTGTTAGATAATCTAAGTGTCTATAGACTTGAGCACAAACAGTTCGCAACATCAGAATAAGTATGCAGCAAAATGTTATTCCTCCTTTGAATACTTTTCTCATTTTTTTTGTTTACACATTGTAATAGAGACGTATCAAGATTTTGAAATTGATAAATATGATCTAAATAATTGATTTTCAATGCATAGCTTTACGTTTTGGGTTTGGTCAACCCTGAGGTTCTATTAACAATTATTTGTAACCTTTACAAAGTTGCTTAACTGTGCGTAACATCAAAATACCATTCTTTATTAATATTATAATAAATTATTTTGCAGTTATTTACCGCTGATGAAAATGGTCTTATCCCCTGAACCCAAATTTTTCACTGTGTGATTTCATAAGTAACGCACCTACATAAAAAATGAGAGCACTAATATTGGAAGATGATCTAGGTTTTGCCTTAGATATCGAAATTCTATTACGTGAAATAGGTATATTGAAAGTAGATATAGTTGCTAATTCAGATAAAGCAACACAATACATTCAAGCTAGTCCACCAGATATACTTTTACTCGATATTAAAGTAAAAGGTAGCCTGAATGGTATAGAATTTTATGAAAAATACCAATCATACTGCTCCAAAGTAGTCTTTTTTACTGCCTACAAGGATGAGGTAATCTATCAACAAGTTCGTGCCTTCACTAACGCCCCTTATATAATCAAACCTTTTGATCAACTTACCTTAAAGGCAGCCATTGAATCTGTCCTGCAACAGCATACGCAAAATACGACCTATATCACCATCAAAAAAAAGAAGGAGTACATTCGTTTATCTTTAGAAGATATTGTTTGGATTAAATCAGAAGGTAATTACGCCTACATCCACACATGGGACAAAAAATATGTGTTGAAAAGATCAATTAAAAAACTTATGGCAAATGTTAAAGACAATGTTTTTTTGCCCATCCACAAAGGCATTATCGTAAATCCAGACTATATTCAGTCGGTTAATTTTTCAGATAACACGCTAAAAATTAACGGACAAGAACTACCGATTGGTAGAACTTATCGTCGAGAGATACGCTTGCTGCTCAAACTATAGAGATTTACTATTCAACCGAGCATCGCTCATATTTGATCTAGTGCTAAACTGATCTTTTTGATCTCGCTTCGACTGCTTTGAACGGCTCAATAGCATGTTCCATAAGTATTCGTAAGGAATAATTTCCACAACTTTTTCCTCTCCGTACCTTTGTTTCTTTGAGCTACGTAAAGCAACTTGAAGTTTATCTATTTTATTTTTTGCTAAATCGTAATCGTAATTAGAGCGACACAGGTAGATCAACATCTTTAAGAACACCCGAGTTCGCTCATAGCCTTCCTCTTTCAAATACCGACTAATATATTTCTGTAATGCTTCAGATTTCTCAATCACTTCAATATATTTTCTCTGATGGATGGAAATCAAAATCCAGTAAATACGGATAGCGATATTCATGCCCTGTTTATCTCGTTGAGCAAGCGGCACACTATTCAAAAATTTTTGCAAACGAATAACTCGTTGTTCAAAATCTGCTGAAAATTGGAGCCTACCAAAAAACATAAGTACATGTAAATAACCTTCATAAATTAACCAATTCTCTTTAGTTTCATCCGAGAGCTTTCTGAAATTTTTATGCTTTTTTACTTGTATGTAATAGTGCAGTGCACTTTCATAATCTTGTATATAAAAAGAGACTTTAGCTAATACTTGAAGTCCTTTAAACCAATTAACTTCGCCTTCATTAAGGTATTGTATCAATTTTTTTACCAAAGGTTTGCAAGCTTCGTGTTCTCCTAAATATAGACAACAACTAATCCATTGAAAATATAGAATAGAAAGTGCTGTAAAATCTTTGAATTCTTTACTTGACAGTTGATTAATAGAAGCTTTACAAATATTAATTCCCTTACGATATTCATGATTACTCATACATTGGATGAGTTCAATCATCTTAAATTTATAAATTAAACTAGAGGAAGCATTAGTAGGAAGTTCTCCCGGAAGTTCCTCCAAATATTGTGTGGATACATGGTGTAAAAAAGTCTGTGAAGTTGCTTCTTTAGCATTAAATCCCATCAATTGATAAAAGTAGCCCTCTGCTTTAGTCTCTAAAACATAAAGCGACATATAATCCATTACGATCTGATTATATAATTCTACTTTTTCAAAGTCTCCTACAATAGTGGCATAGTGTTGTCTCAATATCTTTGCACTTTCCAAACAAAGAAAAGTAAAATCATAGTAATGCATAGTTTTCAACTTCTGCTGCAACAATTGAATGCCTGCCTTTCGGGCATGCAGCATAATCAGGAAATATGCAATCACAAAAGTACGTAAACAATCAAAAAAAGCCTTCTTACGCTCTTTTTTGCCATCATCATTATTGATCTCTACTAATAGAATTGTGCTAATCGCTCGCTTTTTAAAGTGATATTTGAGTTTGGAAAATTTTGACTTTCCTTCTACATCATTAGGGTATAGAAAAGAAATAGCAGACGTTCGATCTACAATTTTTCCAGATTGAATTCCTTGATACAATTGCATTATCTTAGAATCAGAATTCAATTGGTTTGACAATAAACTAACATAACTAATCCGCTTTGGAGTCAATACCTTCACGATTTCCTTTAATACTTCCATAGTATCTTTATTTTCTTGATACTTTGTCAAAAATGATAGCACTTTTTTGACTAAGTTTCAAGTTGAGTGCGTAGTGTAGTAATAAGTGTGTTCAGAATGAGACATATACTAATACTAGTGGTTAGTCACAAAACTTTTAATGTCGCTCGGAAGCACTGAGAAATAAGCATCCTACTCCATAAAAAGATTATTGTGAATAAGGTCTAATGTGAATGGGATAAATTTGTGCAAGTGCACTTTTTTATCTCAAATGGAGTATATCTTACGAGGTGACATCCTAAGATGCACTCTTTTTGGATATGACTACATGAAATCCTTAAAGTTTGTACCTATCTGAGAATTAAAACTAAAAATTGCTTAAGTAAAGGTTCAAAACACTTGCCTTTATCCGAAAAAAGCAGCTAATTTTTTACAGAAGGAAAAGATATATTGGACATATTATCTAAAGCACTTTTGAAGTATCCTTTCAAATAGTTTTAAAACTTCGTGCACGCCTACATGTATGTATAAATAAATGTGGTAAGTAGCCCTTTCTGTATAAAAATAGAATATTGCCTCTATTATTCCAAAAAATAGGTGATGAACTGCAAAAAATGGGTGATTAAATACAAGCTAAACTATTTGACTATGAGATGAACAGAAAACATTTTTTTTACACAAAAAAATGATTATCAACATCTTATACAAAAAGATAAATTGAGAAAACTGTCCTATTTTTCAAAGTGACAAGCCGTTATCTTTGTATTATTATTTTTTAAATGTATAAAGACTAAGCTATGAAACATTCAAGTATTAATTATTATAGCCTGTATCAGAAATCTCCAACTCAAATCATCACTTTGGACGATTTACAAATGTGAGTACAAAAACGTACTTTTAGTTAAAGTATTATCGAATTCGTAAAAGCTAAATCCCTATTCCAATAAATTGATTACAACTGGCAAAATATGTACATGAAAAGCTACGCTGACCACAATTCTATGGATAGATGTCCTGTAAGGATGTTTATCCATTTTTTTCGATAGATTTATTCGAAATGAAGAGAATCCCTTTGATATTGTTGTCTACAATTCGATTCTGTCCGCATGCTCGAAGGCAGGTATGATTGATGAAGCCGTTGGCATATATGAGCATCTGCTTATGAGAAACTCTTCTCGGCATATTATTGGCGTTAAATTAGTACCATGCATAGATAATCCGGACACGTATACGTTCAATACTATGATACACATGGCGAG
>JBCCRX010000273.1:0-9444 GCA_039201015.1 Bacteroidota bacterium
AACCTGAGATTCTTGACTTCATCTTTACGCCTTAGGCGAACAGGTTTTGCGCTACTTTTCGTTAGAAAAAGTCTTATGTCCGCCTAAGGCGGATTGCGATTTTTCTGCCTCCATTAGCACAAAAATATCTTGTCAAGAACCCCAGTTTATTCCTCCCTCGTTCCTTATGGTAGTTGTTTCAATATTTTCTATTTAGGGCTGTACGAAGTCTCGTTTTTGCTAACATTTTACTCGAAAATTGGTGTTTCCGTCCATAAAAAACCTTTGGGGCATACTTGTTGAGCGATTTCAGGAGCGTTCCTGAGACTTATTTTGAGCATAGCTTAAGACTTCGTACACGCCTATCTTCTATTCATGGATAAGTTTCAAATTTCGGAAAGCCCAATAACGCCTTATCGTTTTATTATTGTATTAAAGCCTACTTTAAATTGGTGTGTTTTTAAGCATTTTAAATGATGGTCCAGCTCGAAGTTGATCGTCCTTGTGACCATCATTTTTTAGAGCTGCTGGAGCAAGTACTAGCAGACTGCTAATTAAGCGCACTAACTACTTAGTGCTCCATTGTACCGTTAGAAGCGCGCTGCTGAAATTGGTCGATGAAGCTAATCGTTTGTTCCAAGCTTTTCAACACCGTCATATTGGCATCCGATTTGATATTGTGCGTAATGACTTGATAACCAGAGACCAAAATTTGGCAATCTGAAAAAGTATTGGTCAATATATCGACGTATTTTTGAACGCCTTCTCCCACAAAAGTTTCGGTAATAATTGTATAGATATAATCGGGCTTATGAATCTGCCAAGCGTCTCTTAAATCATCAACAGAGATGTCCTTGCCGATGTAAATCACTCGATTGCGGCGCGATTTTAGTAGATACTGCAAAAAGAGTAAGCTCAACTCTTGCGTTTCTCCTTCTGGCAAATACAACAAAAAAGTTTTAACATCTTCTCCTAGCACAAATGGCTCATTATCAATAGCAACGACGATTTTTTGTCGAATCAGATAACTAATAAAGTTCTCTTGTACAGGCTGAATGGAACCCGTCAGCCAGAGCAAACTCACCTTGTCCAAAAATGGAAGTACAATTTCCAACATCGTTCGCTCGAATCCCATCTTCTGGAGATTCATTGAAATAATACGGTCAAATTTGTATTCGTCCATTTCAATCATCGAAATGGTGAGCGCATCTAGTTGCGTATCAAACTCGAAATTGACTTCCGAAATGGCGGAGACCTTCTCTATGATCTCGCTAATATCCATTTTGGCAATCTTAGATATTTTTATGCCGTTCTTGTTGAGCAGTGCAATGTTAAGCAGTTTCTTTAAATCCTCGTCCTGGTAGTAGCGAATATTGGTCTTAGTACGCTGTGGTTCAATGATGCCATAGCGTTGTTCCCATATCCTGAGCGTATGCGCCTTGATACCCGACAGTTTCTCCAAATCTCTGATAGAATATATCGCCACTTTTAAGCCTTTAATTAGAACTTATTCGCACTGTCCCACTTTGGATGAAGCCGATCTTGCTAGTGAAGATGAACGGGATTCCTTTGTGAAAAGGAAAAGTGTGTTTCTATGCTTCCGAGTGAGCTAAAAGTCAGGATGAACAAGTACCATTGTTCCTTTCTTTACATCAACTCCTTCCGTAACATAGATATGTCTAAAATGTTTAGAAAGGGAAAGGCTTATAGACAAAGGCTTTGGACTAAATTCTGCTACAATTGTGACTAGTATTACTTCAGCGTTTGTATCAAGAAAATCTATCACTTTGCAAGGTGATTTTTTAGGTAGAAGAGAACACTAATTTTTTGCTAACAAGATTGCGCCCTCTTCGCTTTAGCTCAAGGACACTTTAGGAACGATACCGAGCCATGAATTACGCTATTGCGACAAAATGAGCTGCACCTTCTTGCTAATTCCGCTGAAATGCCCCAATTTTTCTACATTTGCAACTAAAATAAGCACCCAACGTTTTAGTAAGGAACAAACAAATGATTCTCTCTGAGAAAGTGTAGTACTAGATGAACTGATTTCGAGGCGATTAACTAGAGAGAATACAGGGATAGAAAGAAAAAAAATAGACATTGACATTTAGAGAATTAAATCTTAATGACCAACTGATAGACGGATTGGATTCGATGGGATTTGAAACCGCCACCCCCATACAAGAGCAAGGCATTCCTATCATACTTTCTGGAAAAGACTTAATTGGCTGCGCGCAGACTGGAACGGGAAAAACCGCTGCCTTTTTGTTGCCTATTCTACACCAATTGACAGAACAGCCACAAGAAAGCGTGAGTACCCTGATTTTAGTGCCTACACGCGAATTGGCGATGCAGATAGATGAACAATTGGAAGCCTTTTCTTACTTCACCAACATCAGTTCCATTCCCATTTATGGTGGTCAAGGCAAAGATGCTTTTAACTACGAGAAAAAAGCATTGACTCAAGGAGCAGATATTATCGTCGCAACACCTGGGCGACTGATTGCGCATTTGAATTTGGGCTATGTTCGCTTTGAAGAAGTAAAATACTTCATTTTGGACGAAGCTGATCGTATGTTGGATATGGGTTTTGTGAAGGACATTCGGAAGATCAATAGCTATCTGCCTGAAAAAAAGCAGACGCTCTTGTTTTCGGCGACGATGGCAAAGGAAATCAAAAAATTTGCCCTTTCACTCTTACATCAGCCTGAGTTTATCAGTCTAGCCGTTTCCAAGCCCGCCGAAAATATTATACAAGCTGTTTACAAAGTTCACGACGATCAGAAGTTGCCGCTTTTGGAATACGTCATGAATCCTTCGCGCACCAAAGATGGCTTAATCCTTATTTTTTCTTCTACCAAATCGGGCACTAAAGAAATTGCGCGCACCCTTCAAAAGCGAGGTTTGGATGCCGCAGCGATGCACTCTGATCTGGAGCAAGAAGAACGCAAGATCGTACTTCGGAAATTTGAAGCAGGACAACTACCAATTTTGGTGGCCACCGACATTTTATCTCGTGGCATAGATGTAGATGGCATCGGTTTGGTTATCAATTATGACATGCCTGGCGATCCAGAAGATTATATTCATCGTATCGGGCGGACAGCGCGCGCAGATGCCAATGGTACGGCTATTTCTTTCATCACCAGAAAGGACAGTCGCCGCTTGAAAGCAGTAGAGAGATTGATGGAAAAGCAGGTTTATACGCTCACCTTACCTAAAGAGATTGCAGAGATTCCTGCGCCACCTAAACGCGAAAGAAGGTATGGCAAAAAATCTTTTTCTCGTAAGCCTAAAGGAAAGAAGAATGGAAGGCGGAAGTGATTTTGTACCAATATTCTAAGAGCTACTTCCACCTCAGGCGGACAAGAAGTTTAGAGCCAATGTATAGTTCTTATATCGATATTTACTCATCATATTTCACTATGATTTGTTCGTTGCGTGCTTCTTCGTAGCCCCAAAAAGAGCAATTGGCATTGCGCATTCGATTGGCTTTGTAAGGAAGTTGTTGGTCTAGTTTATAGGTTAATGAACAAACGGATTTCAGAACGTTTGCCCAAAAATTGACCTCTAAAAAAGTATCTTTCACAGAGATGCAATTGTTTTCCTGATACTGATTGGATGCCTTGTAGTACTGGTAATAAGAAGGAATAAAAGTTTCCGCAGATTTTTCAAAGAATTTTGCTTCTAAGGTCGTACCCGAACTAATGGCGGCAACGTGTTTGATCTGTTCTGCGCAAAGTAAGTCGTAAATATTGTAAGTCCTTTCCAATACTTGCAAGCCAACTGCTTCTAGTGCATCTCTATTTCGCTCGAAATTGGAATCGAAAGGATGTTTCCTTAACCATAGCTTTCCCCTCTTACTTAAGTCGGATAATTTTGGTTTGAAATCAGTCAGTTTTCGCAATTGATCTCCTTCAATTAGGGAGCGATCACCGGTGGTCTGTCCTAAGATCAATGCACCTGCTTCTTCGATTTCAATTTGTCTTCTGTAGAAACGTGCTTTGTGCAAATCTGCGCTTTGATAGACCAAAAAAGGAGCAAGCTGATAGGGTAGAAGTGCCTCGAATATCTTTTCATTATTGGTGTTGAAGCTAAAAAAAATATCGTCCATAAAACGAATTGGATCCCACATTATATTGATGCAAGGCAAGGATAAAGCCGTACATATCTTCATGAAATAAGCGGGCACCTCAAAGCCGATAACGAGAGCTTGATCTAAAAAAGGAGCAAAATAGTCGATTACTGAATTGGGAATGATTTCTTCGTAATAGAATTTGACCCAACCGTCTATATTCATAGGCAAATTTAGCAAATCATATACTTGTTCTCCATTGAAGTCTGTTCCTTTTTCCCATTCCAGCAATTCGATTGGTAGTTGAGTCGCTTGCTGTATCGGACGGCGCAAAAGATGGTGTAGCCAATACGTATTTTTTGCAAATAATTTCCTACTGCTTTTATCTTTAGATAGTCGAAGAATATCAGAAGTAAACACAATCTTTTTAGCTTGCATGATAAGTGAGCGCGGTGAGTTCAAAATAAAAAAGGACTTACAACTAATGTTATAAGTCCTTGAAAATCAGTGGTGGGCGATGAAGGATTCGAACCTACGACCCCTTGGGTGTAAACCAAGTGCTCTGAACCAACTGAGCTAATCGCCCGCTTTTCTTGATTGGGAATGCAAATATAGTGGCTTTTGAAGTATTGGGCAATATTTTTGAAAAAAAATGAAAAATTATTGTTCAGGTAAATCAACAAAATCAACGCCCAAAACTATTCAACAATCATCCTACTCTGGCTCAAATCCAAGTACAATGTTGAACGTACCCAACTCTCTGAAACCTTCCCCTTCCTTATCAAATCCGATACCATAATCAAATCCGAGTACACCGAACATCGGTAGGAATACACGCAATCCGCCACCGAAGGCGCGTCTGATATCAAATGGATTGAATTCACTGATGCTTCTCCAGGTATTTCCACCTTGCACAAAAGTATGCAAATAGATAGTAGAGTTGGGATTGGTGGTGATAGGATAGCGCAACTCAATGGTAAATTTATCAAAAATTGGTGTAGCTACCGTATTGCCAGTAGCTGGATTGATGTTGTTTTCGTAATCCTCAATTTCATAGCCACGCATCGAAATAATATCAAACCCTTGGAAACCAAATTGTTGATTGTTTAGACCATCGCCACCCACTTGAAAACGTTCAAAAGGAGAGATTCCGATGTCACTATTGTAGCCGCCTAGAATTCCTATTTTGGCTTGTGCTTTCAGTACAAATTTATCAAAAAGTGGCGTGTACCATTCTGCATCAAAACGCCATTTATGGTATTCTAGCCAGCGGTAACGCTCGGCTGGTGATTGCTCTTTATAAGGCGTCTCTGGGGCTGACCTTAGCAAAGAATAAGGTGGCGTTAGCTGTACGGAAAGCGAAATATTGGAACCACTAGTTGGGAAAATAGGCGCATTGACCGTAGAACGAGCAAAGGTTTGTTTGATACTAAAATTATTATAACTACCGTCTCTCACTGGAAGTCCATCATCTGTCAAAAATCCGACGCCACTCCAATTATCAAGATTCAAGTTTTGTATATTCAAAGCCGTACTAGAAACGAAGTTATCGTCGGGCCATTTTAGGCGCGTTCCTAGGCTAACAGAACCTTGCCAGATCGACAAACTACCACCTAAAAAACTAGCAAATCTGTTGTAGAAACCCGCTGCGGTGAAGGAAGTTGGTTTTTTGCCACCCAGCCAGGGCTCTGTGAAAGAAACATTATAAGACTGGAAAAAACGCCCATTGGTTTGCGCCCGAATAGATAGCCGTTGTCCATCTCCCTGTGGCAGCGGACTCCACGCTTCCCTATTACCGATATTCCGCAAAGAGAAATTATTGAAAGAAACCCCCAGTGTACCAATCAAACCACGAAAACCACCCCAACCAGCAGAAAGCTCCAACTGATCAGAAGGCTTTTCCTCTACAACGTATTCAATATCTACCGTACCACGTTCTGGGTTGACGGGCGTATTAATGCCCAGTGTTTCTGGATTGAAGTAGCCCAAATTGATGATTTGCCGCTGAGAGCGAATGATGTCTTCGCGGCTGAATTTTTTACCTGGTAGCGTGCGTAATTCTCGACGGATGACGTGCTCGTGCGTCCGGTCGTTCCCATCAATAGTTACTTTGTCAATAGTGGCTTGTGGTCCTTCGAATATTCTGATTTCCAGATCAATAGAATCATTTTCGATAGCTACTTCCACAGGATCGGCATTGAAGAAAAGATAGCCATTGTTCAAGTAGAGCGAACTGACATCCCGATTGTCTTGGCTGAAATTCAGTCGCGTATCTAACAATTCTTGATTGTAAATGTCACCCGATTCGATGCCTAGAACAGTGGCTAAATCTTCTGATTTATAAATGGAGTTTCCTTTCCAGCCAATGTCCCTGAAGTGGTATTGATTGCCCTCGTTCACATTCAACTTCAAAACGATCTCGCCCTCTTCATTGCGCGTAATGCTTTCGTCTAAGATGCGCGCATCTCGATACCCAATTGTATTGTAATAGGCGATGATTTTATCTTTGTCTTCTTCGTATAGGTCTTTAATGAATTTTGAAGAAGCAAATAGTCTTCTTTTTCGTCGAGTCTCCTTCATCAAGCCGCGCAATTTCTTTTCCTTCACCGCTTCCACACCTTCAAAAACAATATCATCAATTTTAACACGGTCTCCTCTTTCTAAATCAAATATCAAACGCACCGAATTAACTCTCTTGGTGTCTTTCACTTCTTGTACTTGTACAGCAGCATCCAAAAATCCTTTCTCTACAAAATACGATTCGATGGACTCCTTCGCATTCGTCTTGATGTCTTCTGTCACGATTCCCCCTTTCAGCAAAAAGACATTTACCTTTTCATTGAGATCGTCATGATAGGTTTTCTTTGTATTCTCATAAGAATGACCAGAAAGGCGAGGGCGTTCTTGCACCGCTATTTCTAAGAAAATAACGTCGTCTAGTCGCTTCGTTTCATAGACTTCTACATTTGTGAATAGCCGCAATTTCCAAAGCGAACGAATCGCTTTTGGAATGGCAGAACCTGGAATGCGGATTTTTTCTCCTACTTTGAAGCCAGCAATGGAGATAATGGCATTTTCATCACTAAAATTTGCGCCACTTACCGTGATGCCACCAATTTCCAATTCTGTTGGATTAGCATAGTCAAATACCCCTAAACTATCGAAGGGACTTTGAGCAGTGGTATGCTTAGGCAATAAGAAGCAAACCGCTGAAAATAAGGCAATTAGCGTATAATATTTCATAATGCAGTGCGAGTTGTTGGAATGGATTTTTGGATGCTATTGAAAAAGGATTGCAAAAGTAAGTTTTTTTTGGTTTAATAGAGTAGCAAAGCAAAGGAGAGGTTGTATGCAGGAGTAAGAAATCAGCTTACGTTTTCTAGTCTTTTTCCCATAAAGTAGGAGGTAAACAGCAAAGCTAAAGCAACGAACGCGCCACCCGCTTCTCCATCGCCGACATTTAGATGCGAGGAGGCAGCAAGCAAAAAATTGAAAAATAAACCTGCATAAGCCCATTCTTTTAGCGTCGCGTTGAAGCGAGTGAGAATGACTATCACGGCTGATATTTTAGCAATCGCCAAAGGGTAAATGATATAAGTTGGAAAGCCTAGGGTATCAAAGGATTCTTCTACTGTTGAATGACTGAAAATATATAAGCCAGCCGATAGGAGCATCATAGCGGATAATAATCCCGTTGCTATCCAGAAGATAATTTTAGTTGTTTTTGTACTCATTTTATTACATTTGTGTGAACAAAGGTCAAAGATAAGCATCTTCACTGATTGCTCAGCATAACTTTGCATAATATTTGTTTTTTGTAATCAATTTTTGTTGCTGGCATTTATTTAAAGTTCCTTACAGCGTCAAATCACGACCAATTAGCTTGATGTTAACTATTGAGCTTTATGATTCGTCATTTTCAAGTCAAGTAGTCCACCATTTCCGCCTGAACTTGAATCTATTAAGAAGGCAATGTGTTTTTGTATTTATCAACTTCAAGTCATTTCAAACAAATGCTAAAATTAACAACACATGGCAGGTCTTCGCTTTTTTAGAACCCCCAAACCACAGCGATTTGAATATAAACCCCGCTACTACGATGAATCGAAAGAGGAACTCAAAGATCGAATTCGCAGTGCGGAACAAAGCAATGAATACTCGGCGGAAGGTGCAAAACAGCGCATTTCAGGAGGTTTTCGTCGAAAAACCAGCGGCTACAAAGCTAATAAAGGCTATCGATCGCAGCAGGTGAAACGTTCCAATTTTCGCTTATTCATCATTATTGCGGTTCTGTTTATGGTAGGTTATCTGCTCTTCACCGCCAATTTCAGGGTACTAGAAGGCTTCCTGCAAGACACTTATGGATATTGATTTCTTGCTTAGGAATGATGAAATAATAAATTATAAATATAGGACTAGCTTATTTTTTTCTTAGTTGAATTTTAAAAGAAGGAATATTGTGGATACTATGACTGATTGTAAAGTTCAAATAAGGGAAAAAGAAGCAGGCAGATGTTATAAGTTATTGTTTTATTATTCCTTAATATTCAAAAAAACGAGTATGCGCATCATTGGCTACATTGAGCATCCTGTCCTGAAAATCACGGTGTTCAAAATGAACAATAAAATTTCCGTGAAATTGGAATCGGGTTTGTACGAACAGACCTATAAGTTTAGAGAGAGCAATCATCTGAAAAATATTCAAGATGTACAGCGATTGATAGATGAGGAATTTGTGCAAGCAGTCGCGAATGATTTTAACAATATGCACCAAAGAAAAATGCGGGTCATGGATCGGTTTTTGCCGCAAACGGAAGAGGATGAGTTCGATACCTTGATTTGAAAGCGAGTAATTAATAGTCCGTGCAATTTTTGAACTATAAAGGACATAGAGAATACAAGGAGTGGATGCTCAGACAGTTAGGCTTCCATTATTTGTCTTGCAATATTTTGATTATCAATTGCTTATAAATTGTGTGCGGACTATTAATTGATTGAATGACTCGTAAATTAATAGTGGCTATTCACAAAAATTTTCAACTTTCTTGAAAGCGTTGAAACCTATACTTTCTACTCTTGAAAGTGTCATTATCAATAAAACCTAATCTTCAAGAAACTTTTATAGACGGCTTAAAATTAGAAGCTTTCTACCAGTCACAGCATTCAAATCTTCTATTCTGCTGCAGCTATTTGCTTCCCTCCTATCTTCAAGCACAATTAAGTACTTGGACAAAATAATCTAGTCAAGTATCAATTAAAAAATAAAATCGACATACATGGAGTCGCAACCAAAAAATCTTTTAAGGTGGATTTTTTGGTTGCTCCAAGGGGTTCTTAAGGGTGAAAAGCATCAAAAATTAGAGATTTTTGATGCTTTTCACCCTTAA
>JBCCRX010000274.1:0-9427 GCA_039201015.1 Bacteroidota bacterium
AAAATTAGAGATTTTTGATGCTTTTCACCCTTAAAATCCCTTAAGCAGAAAGTTTTTCTCATCAGAAAAAAAACTTTCTGCGAATTTTGGAAACGGAATCCATACTCAAATGTCGATCTAATTTTTTGAACGTTACTAAGTATGCTTTTAGCTCCAAAAAAAATAGGAAGCGCATTGGGCCGATAAGCATCTCGACAAATACAATAATGTACACTTTTATCTCCGATATAGTACAACATCATTCTTAAGCATTATTGTCATAAACAACGATGCAGAAACTTTCCCAATGGGAAATGGTAATATAGAACAAAACGAACTAACTGGTATGAAAAATTTCCTTCTCTGGATGAGCCTCTGCTTGTCCGCTGCTCTTCTGTTTTCCTGCTCTACACTCGAACCTGCTCCTATTACTATTCATAAAGGCGAAAATATCATTTTTATTGGTAATAATTTATGCTCTAGGATGATAAATTATGGTTTGCTAGAGACAGAACTGCACTTGCGCTATCCTGACAGTACGTTGTACATTAGAAATATGTGCGATGGCGGCAACACGGCTGGTTTTAGACCGCATTCTGGACAAAACGATCCTTGGGCATTTGAAGGGGCAAAACAATTTCAAACAGAATTTGCTAGAAATTCGGGTAGTGAAGGATTTTTGGAGAAACCCGACGAGTGGCTAAAAAGACACCAAGCAGATGTGATTTTAGCATTTTTCGGTTACAGCGAGTCTTTTGATGGCGCGGCAGGACTGGAAAATTTCAAAGCAGAACTAAAGGCTTTCATTGAGCATACCCACGCGCAGAAATACCACGGAGATATCACCAAGTTGGTATTGATTTCACCCATTGCCTTTGAAAACCTTTCTAGTCAATACGACTTACCAGATGGCACAAAAGAAAACGAAAACTTAGCCCTCTACACCACCGCTATGTCCGACGTTGCGGATGCTGCGCAAGTGCCTTTCATTGACTTATTTGAGCCTTCTAAAAAATGGTACTCAAAAAACGAGGACTTCTTAACTATTGACGGTTTTCAATTGAATGAAAAGGGCTACGAAATACTGAGTACATATTTAGCAGATCAAGTTTTTGGACAAAAAAAGAAAGTTAATCGCAAGCACGAGCAATTGGTACACGAGGCGGTACAAGAAAAAAACTGGTTGTGGCACAATGATTTCAAAATTCCAAATGGCGTGCATGTCTTTGGAAGACGCTACAATCCTTTCGGACCTGATAACTATCCAGCAGAGCTGAAAAAGATACGCGAAATGACGGCAATTCGGGACGAAGCGATTTGGAAAGCGGCCAAAGGAGAGCGAATGAATATAGCCGCCGCCGATAAAAATACTTCTAGCCTACCAAGAGTTGTTACTAATTACACCCAAAATGTAGAAAGCTATAAATACGGTGAGGATGCCATTGCGACCTTCACGATGGCAGAAGGCTTTCAAGTAGAACTATTTGCTTCAGAAGAAGAATTTGAGGAACTTGCCAATCCTGTACAAATGACCTTCGACGATCGTGGACGACTTTGGGTAGCCGTTATGCCTACTTATCCGCACTACCGTCCAGGAGACGCAAAACCCAACGATAAAATCCTGATTTTGGAGGACACCGACCAAGACGGAAAAGCGGATAAGCAAATTACGTTTGCAGAAAATTTACATCTACCAACGGGCTTTGAAATTACACACGAAGGCGTTTATGTCTCGCAAGGCACAAATTTAGTGTTGCTAAAAGATACCGACGGTGACGATCAAGCCGATCAAAAAGAAATCATTTTGAGCGGATTTGATGACCACGATACCCACCATGTCATCAGTGCTTTTTGCTCCGATCCTTCGGGTGCAATTTATATGGGCGAAGGCGTTTTTCTGCACACCAATGTCGAAACGCCCTACGGCACTGTGCGCGCCACCAATGGTGGTTTTATGCGCTACAATCCACAACGTAAACGACTGGAACGCACTGCTCAGTTGCCGATTCCGAATCCTTGGGGCATTGCTTTTGATGCTTGGGGACAACCTTTTTTCGCAGAAACTTCTGGCCCAGATATTCGCTGGATGTCGCCTGGAACGATCAAATCACGCTACGGCGTTTCGCACCACAAATCTTTCAGTATAGTGGAAGAGGCGCATCGCGTGCGACCGACTTCTGGCTTGGAATTTGTATCGAGTCGTCATTTCCCTGACGAAATGCAAGGCGATTTATTGGTCAATAATACCATCGGTTTTTTGGGTATGAAACAACACCAGATGCTGACAGATAGTACGGGCTACAAAAGTCTTCATCGCCAAGATTTGATCACTTCTAACGACGGAAACTTCCGTCCCGTTGATATGGAATTTGCGCCCGATGGTTCGCTCTACTTAGTCGATTGGCACAATATCTTAGTAGGACACATGCAGCACAATGCCCGTGACCCATTGCGCGATCACCAGCACGGTCGTATCTATCGAATCACTTATCCTAGTCGCCCGCTGGTAAAACCCGCCAAAGTAGCCGATGCCAGCATCGAAGAACTATTGGATAATCTGAAGCTACCCGAATATCGAACGCGCTATCGCTCTAAAAGGGCTTTGAGGGCTTTTGAACAGGAAGAAGTGTTGACCAAATTGGATAACTGGCTGAAAGATTTAGACCAAAATGATCCGCAATACGAACAGTACGCGCTGGAAGGATTGTGGGTGAGTTGGGGTATGAATCAAATACATCAAGCACTCTTAAATCAATTGTTGCAAGCAGAAGATGATCGAGTGAGAACGGCAGCGGTTCGTTGTTTGCGCTACGTAGGGCATCAAGTAGAAAATCAAGCAGAACTACTGAAAATAGCGGCGAGCGACGAAAGCGGTAGGGTTCGATTGGAAGCTATCGTGGCGGCTAGTTGGCTAGAGCAAGAAGAAGGATTAGCAGTTTTGGAAATCGCGGAAACACAAGCAATGGACAAATGGATTCAGCCCGTTTACGAAACTGCTTTTGCGCATCTAAATGGCTATGCTTTGGACGAACAGCAAGAACAAGCCGTGAAAACCAATTTGAAAGGAGAAGCCTTGGCTTTATTTACCAAAGGCAAAGAAGTCTATGAAAAAGACGGTTCTTGTATCACTTGTCATCAAGTGGATGGGGGCGGTTTGGATGCCTCTCAATTTCCACCTATCAAAGGAACGCCGTGGGTATTGGGCAGTGAAGAACGCCTGATCAAAATTGTGCTAAATGGACTGTATGGGCCAATTGAAGTGCTTGGGAAAAAATACCCTGGTCAAGTGCCAATGACACCTTACGGCAGAATGTACGACGATGAAGAAATAGCGGCGGTTTTGACTTACGTTCGGAATGCTTTTGGCAATGAGGCTACTATGATTTCACCAAAGCAAGTGAAAGAAGTACGAGATGCAACGGCGGATAAAACAGGCTTCTACACCCCAGCAGAGTTGTTAGCAGAACATCCGCTAGAGGTCATACAGTAATGAAGTCTCTTTCGACTATTGGCAAAGAATCACAATAGGCTCGGTTTCGATGCGATTGCTTTCATTGCCTGCCTGATCGAAGACATAGATCGTATATGTAAAAGTATCTGTCGGAAATTCGGTAGAAGGCGTACAGGGATCTTGTCCATTTTTATCGCTGTAAATACAGCAAGCACCACCATTGCCCGTAGGAATGGCGACTTCTATATTGCCAGAAATACCGCTTCCGACACCAAGGCTTGGAATGAAAGGAACGCTTGCTTTCGTCTCTAAACCAATTCTATCATCTATATAGACCACATTATTGGAAAACTCTCCTTCCGAAACTGCTCCGATGTCGCCGTCGCCATCTGTGTAAGAAAAACGAACGATCAAAGTATCGTCTTGCGTTCCAAAACTCCCTTGACGGATTTGCGTCTTATTAATCCCTAGATATTCAATTTCAGGAATATCCGAATAGTCTGGTGGACTTACACAAGCAAGAACTAAAGAAAAGAGCAATGCAGAAAACCAGTAGATACGCATGGATGAAGATTTTTAATTTTGGTCGATTTTTCAAAAGGAAAAAACATAAGTCTATTTCTAAGCTATTACTCAAACAATTACATTCTAGCTAGAAAGAAGTTCAAAAACGTACAATGTCTCTGAATGAAAAGGCTCAAAAACGTCTTTTCAAAAACAAAACGTTTTTTACTTGACTTTGATGTGAAAAATGTAGCTTTCTACTCAAAAAAGCGTTCCTAATATTAGCCTTTTAGATGCCATGATTTTATTTTTGTACCATTTTATAGATAAGTGAAAGTTCAATAATAACTTGCACCATTAAAATTGTTCTTTTGGCAGCTAAAAAAGACAAAAAAGTAAGTCCGTAGCCCTGCTATGCACTGATTTTTTGTATTTCTTAGCTACTCAAAATAACTGCTTTTTCTGGCTCAATTTATTAATGATCTTTCACTAATACTTCAACGGACAGAAAATATAGATATGCAAGATTTTTCATTTATAGCCAACGCCCATCCTTCTTACATCGATCAGATGTACAACAATTACAGCAATGACCCTCAATCGGTAGAGGAAAGCTGGCGTAGTTTTTTTAAGGGTTTTGATTATGCTGCTCAACTGAATGGTAGCGCAAACGGTCATGCTGCTACTAATGGCAGCGTAGCAGGAAGCGCAGCGGAAGGTATTGAGCAGGAGATGAAAGTGCTGGCTTTGATAAAAGGCTATCGCAATAGAGGACATCTAGAATCTACGACCAATCCCATCAAGGCACGCAAAAACCGCAATGCAACGCTGCAACTCAAAGATTTCGGCTTGTCAGAAGTGGACTTGGACAAAGTATTTTACGCAGGTACGGAAATTGGAATTGGGAGTGCTACATTAAAAGAAATTGTAGATCGCTTGCGCATCGTCTATTGCCAAAATATTGGTTTTGAATTTGAACACATACAAGACAGAGAAAAAAGACGGTGGCTGAGAGAACGGATCGAAAAACTCAATCCAGATGCTTATGGACTTGATATTGAAAAGAAGCGTCGCATACTCGAAAAACTGAACGGAGCAGTTGGTTTTGAGCGATTTTTGGATAAAAAGTACGTCGGTCAAAAACGATTTTCACTGGAAGGTGGCGAATCGGCGATTGCTGCTTTGGATGCTATCATCAGCGCGGGCGCGAACGATCGAGTGGAAGAGTTCATCATTGGTATGGCGCATCGCGGTCGCTTGAACGTCCTCGCCAATATTATGGGCAAAACCTACGAGCATATTTTTAATGAGTTTGAAGGCATCGCAGTGCCTGACCTGAAATACGGAGATGGCGATGTAAAATATCATTTGGGTTATTCTTCGCAAGTAGATACGCTCGGCGGACAAAATGTTTACTTAAAACTTGTACCTAATCCGTCTCACCTAGAATCTGTGAACCCCGTCGTAGAAGGTTTTGCGAGAGCCAAAGCGGATATTTTATACGATAGCGACTATGATCGCATCATGCCGATTTTGATTCATGGCGACGCAGCCATTGCGGGTCAAGGTGTGATGTACGAAGTGGTACAAATGAGTGAATTAGACGGCTATGACACAGGCGGTACGATTCATTTTGTCATCAATAACCAGATTGGGTTTACCACTGATTTTGACGATGCGCGTTCTTCTACTTATTGCACAGGTGTGGCGGGCGTTGTGCAAGCACCCGTTTTTCATGTCAATGGAGATGATCCAGAAGCCCTTGTTTTTGTAGCGGAAATGGCGGTTGCTTATCGCCAAGCTTTCAATGATGATGTCTTTATTGATATGGTTTGCTATCGAAAGCACGGACACAACGAAGGCGATGACCCTAGCTTTACGCAGCCAGAAATGTATGAAATCATCAA
The DNA here is from genome assembly GCA_039201015.1 of Bacteroidota bacterium. Classification (GTDB taxonomy): domain Bacteria; phylum Bacteroidota; class Bacteroidia; order Chitinophagales; family Saprospiraceae; genus JAAUTG01. The sequence goes on from JBCCRX010000274.1 coordinate 5,842, forward strand.
AAAGCACCCTAATCCGTGGGAAGTTTACAAGAACCTATTGCTCAAAAGAGGTGAGATAGACGAAACGAGAGCAAAAAGTCTAGAAAAAGAATTTTGGGATAAGCTGCAAGAGCGCCTAGATGAAGTAAAAGAAAATCCACTCCCCTATCAGTACCAAGAACCCGAACTAGCTTGGAGAGCACTGCAAAAACATGCGAAAGCAAAAGATTTTGAGGAATCTCCCGAAACAGGTGTGGAGCGCGCTACTATTGAAAAAATCGCGGAACACTTGATGACTTATCCTGATGATTTGAATCCGATTGGAAAGATCAACCGTATCATTAAAGGCAAGAAAAAACTGCTGAAAGACAAGCAATTGGATTGGGCTTTAGCGGAGAAAATCGCTTATGCCACTATCCTTTTAGAAGGAAAAGATGTCCGTATGAGTGGTCAAGATGTGCAGCGAGGGACTTTTTCGCATCGCCATGCCACTATTTCTGATAATGGTACGGATTGGGAATACAATCGCATCAATGACATACAAGAAGAACAAGGCAAATTCTATATTTATAATTCTTTGCTTTCTGAGTTTGGCGTTATGGGCTTTGAATATGGCTACTCAATAGCTACGCCCGATACTTTGGTGATCTGGGAAGCGCAGTTTGGCGACTTCTACAACGGCGCACAAACCATTGTAGATCAATACATTACCGCCGCAGAAAGCAAGTGGCGTAGGATGAGCGGTTTGGTCTTACTTTTACCACACGGAAACGAAGGTCAAGGACCAGAACACTCCAGCGCCCGCCTAGAACGCTTTTTACAATCTTGCGCAGAATTCAATATGATCGTCGCGAACTGTACGACACCTGCCAATTTTTTCCACTTGATGCGTCGTCAATTGGCGCGTCCCTTCCGCAAACCTTTGGTGGTCATGTCACCCAAATCTCTGCTTCGTCATCCAGAGGTGATTTCTGATATAGACGATTTCGCGACGGGTACGCGCTTCCAAGAAGTGATAGACGATGCTTCTATTGCTACGAGAAGTCGCAAAAAAGTGAAGCGATTGCTTTTGTGTTCAGGTAAGATCTATTATGATTTACTGGCGAAGCAACGCGAATATAAAAGAAAAGATGTTGCCATTGTTCGTATGGAACAGCTTTATCCATTGCCTGAAAAACAACTAGACGCCATTTTTGAGAAATACAGCGAAGCAGAAGTCGTTTGGGTGCAAGAAGAGTCCGCCAATATGGGCGCGTGGCAGTATTTAATCAGTCATTGGTACGGCAAAAAACAAGTGCGATGTATTTCGCGCAAAGCGAGTGCTTCTCCTGCTACTGGCTACAAGAAAGTACACGATGAGCAGCAGAAAGAAATCGTGGCGCAGGCTTTTGATGTATAAGACTTGATTGATGACAAAAATAATAACAAAACCAAATCCTTTTATCATTCCTATATCGGCAGATGCGGATATCGGAAATGCTGTATTTGAAAGTCTTCTAGGAGGAGGATATTATGTAGCTATTGGTACGCAGATTCTATTTGAACGAGATGGGCAATTCTTCTTGACCATGATTGATAATGAGCATCAATCTTACACAAAAGAAGACTACGGTTTACTGCCTTTCAAAGCACCTTACCAACTGATAAATGGAAAACTTACACAGTATAATTCCGCCACCTCAGCGCATCAAGTAGCATTGGGTAATCTACTGTTTAATTTAGCTCTGCATACCAAAGATAGAAAATTGGGAAAAGTTTTATTCAAACCGCTTGATATACACTTCGATGATAGTAACGTTCTGCAACCTGATCTATTTTTTATCTCCAACGAGCGAAAAGGCATCGTAAAAAACTATGTCTATGGCGCACCTGATTTGGTAATTGAAATAGCAGAAATTGAAGAAGAACCTGAACTAGTGCAGAAAATAGAGGTTTATGGCAAGCACAATGTACTGGAATATTGGGCAATTAGTTATAAAGACCAAACACTAGATGCCTATTTGAACGAGGGCGAAAAACTCGTATGGCAACAGCAATATCAAGTAGAAGAAGAGGTCAAGTCAGCGGTAATAGAAGGATTCTCTTTTACACTAGGCGATATTTTCGAATAAAAGACAGTGCAAACCAAGCAAAAACAAACTAGAAAGGAAAGATTAGATGATCAATTACATCAAAGGAAAAATCAACTTCAAGACACCTACCTACATTGTCGTCGAAACTTACGGTATTGGCTATGAAATTAATATCAGTCTGAATACCTACACTGAAATAGAAAAACTAGAAGAACTCAAAATTCTGATTCACCAACACATCAAAGAGGATAGCAATACCCTCTACGGTTTTTCCACTGCCACCGAAAAAAATCTTTTCCGCCACCTAATTTCTGTCTCTGGTATCGGTCCGAATACCGCTCAGATTGTGCTTTCTGGCATGAAACCCGACGAAGTTCGTTCTGCAATCATCAGCGAAGATGACCGCGCTTTCAGTCGAGTGAAAGGCATTGGTCCAAAAACCGCCAAGCGCATTATCTTGGATTTGAAAGACAAAATTTTGAAAGATTCTGGCGCAGAAAGCTCTCTTCCCACCACGGCTGGAAACAATACATTGCGAGATGAGGCGTTATCTGCATTGTTAGCACTTGGGTTCAATAAAATCAAAATCCAGAAAGTGTTAAACAAAGTGCTTAGAGAACAACCCAATATCGGAAGTGTAGAAGGACTTATCAAAGCCGCTTTAAAGCAATTGAGTTAGTGAGACTTTTAGCTATTTGCGGAGCGCAACTACAAGTAAATTGCTTGGCCTTCCGATAATAATGCAAGACAAAGACTCTTTTTGGCAGCTTATCCACCCAGTGTGAATTTTTTTTGAAAGACAAGGATAATTTGCCCGCTACGAAAGAGTACCCTATTGTGATCTGAATTAATGCGATTTATACGAAATCATCCTTGGTGAAGTCCATTCATCAGACAACATCCTCTTGCCTATTTATTAATGGAAAGCAGGATTAAAATGTGGTCTTTACATCAGATTTCTAATGAATAATGCGTTTCTCTAAGGAAATGTTCAATGTTTGAATTTGGGTCTTATTATTTGAAAGAAAACACTAGCACGAAAAAGAGGTGCATCGGCCAGAAGCAGACAAGTTTTTAGGATGCTAACTAGATTTGCTAAATCTCAAAGATTTAGTAAATCTACACTACCACAGTGGCTCTCTAATAAGCTGATTGCCTCTAGCTGGTGCACCACGATGAACAAACAAAATTGAAACCGCTATGCTTAGCTGTTAGTTGGTGAGGAAGAAGGCTTTGTACGTTCTTTTCCCCCCCGATCCCGCCTAAGGCAGGGAAAAATTTCGTTTTATATATGAAATACTTTCCCTTTAGGGGCTAGGGGTTACAAGCAACGAAAACAAAACCACGCTCTTCCCCACCAACTAAAAACCGCACATATCAGTTATGAAAAGAGGAAACTTACTCCTTACTTTACAACAACGATTCACACACAAAGCCGCACACAGTTCACCTCAAAAACGCGCGCTTTGGATATTGTTGCCATTGATTGCTTTAATTACTTACACCGCCTTTGCGAATCGTCATCATCCGCCGAG
>JBCCRX010000275.1:0-9399 GCA_039201015.1 Bacteroidota bacterium
AAAAAACCTCTTTTTGTAAAATTTTATTTCATAAAATTTCCAAAAAAGATGGACTTTCGGACAGAGAGAAAAAATCAAAATTTTCAATTTTGATTTTTTATCTCTGTCCAAAGGTATAATTGAAATTTTTCTGCGAAAAATTTCAATTGCGTATATGGTTTCTACTGTAAATGTATTTTTTCAAAATCAATTTCAGCGAAACGTCAGAATTTAAAGGATTGATAACCAAATTCTTGCATTTAATCCAATTTTGCTTTACGGTAAAAATGAAGGATAATTTGACTTTTCGGAGCGGACTCAAATCTTAAAGATTTAGTTTCACTGCTGAATTTTTTATTTGCAACTTGCTATTATCAATGTTTAATCGTAATATTGCGATGAAATAAACTTCCTTATGGGTAAATCCAAATCTGATTCTTTTACGGCGGAACAAAATCGCTTGGCGGGCTACGCCAAAGCCCTTGCACATCCCGCACGCATCGCGATCATAGAGCATTTAGTGAACAAAGGAAGCTGCGTTTGTGGAGATATTGTTGAAGAGTTGCCACTTTCACAAAGCACGGTTTCTCAGCACTTGAGAGAATTGAAAAAAGCAGGTATCATACAGGGAAATATAGAAGGTACTTCGGTTTGCTATTGCTTGGATACAGTTTGTTGCAATGGAGTCGCCAATATGCTAAAAGATTTACTTTCGATGACAAAAGGCTGCTGTTGAGTCAAAATTTTTTATCATTAATCATCGTAATATTACGATGATATATTTTTTCATTTTTAAACTACAAACTATGCTTAATTTAATTATCAAAATGATGACTGCTAATGGTTGTTGTACGGATAACGATTGCTGTCAAGATGTGCTAGATTGTTGCTAGTTTAGGCATTCTGAACAGGTATGACCCCTTTCAATTTTCCACAAAATACATCTCCACTTCTCCTTTATTTTTGACTTCAAATGTACCGCGATAGGCGCAATGGAAGTGATTTTTCACCAATTCGTAGGTTGCTTTAGAGATATTGATTTTACCGCTCACACCATTGCTTTCCATTCGACTAGCAATATTCACCGTATCGCCCCAAACATCATACGCAAACTTCTTGCTCCCGACAACGCCCGCCACCAATTCGCCTGTGTGTATGCCGACGCGCATTTGCCAATAAGGAACACCTGCTGCTTTTTTCTTAGCAATATTTTTCTCCATGAAAGCCTGCATTTCCAAAGCTGCTCGCACCGCATTCACAGGATTTTGCTGATCTGGAATGGGAACGCCACCCACACACATGTATCCGTCGCCAAGGGTCTTGATCTTCTCCAATCCATGCTGCTCAATAATCTCATCGAAAGTAGAAAAACAAGTACTGAGTTCGCTAATCAATTCTTCTGGACTCAATTGTTCGGAAATATTAGTGAAGCCGCTGAAATCAGTAAAAATCACTGTAGCTAGTTCGTACTTTTTGGGGGTTGCACTGCCTTTTTCCTTCAACTCAATGGCGGTGGGTTCGGGTAAAATATTCAGCAATAAATCATCTGATTTTTGGCGTTCGTATTCTGCTATGGCGCGCTCTTTATCAATCTCTCGATTCTTTTGAGAGAGCCTTTTATTGGTTTTTCGAGAACGATAAAGATTATAGAAAATAAGCAGAGAAACAAGCGATAATCCACTAGCGATACCATAAGTGAGTTGTTGTTGATTACGTATTTTTAAGGTATCCAAGTTTTTATCTTGTTCTAAGCGTCTTATTTCCTGCTGCTTAATTTTTTCGGCCGCTTCGGCTTGCTCTAGCTTCATTTGCTGCATCATTTTTTGCTCCCTCAATTCCGCTACTTCGCGCTCCTGCGCCTCTGTCTGTACTTGTTGTTGAAGCAATAAAAACTCTTGCTGGTTTTCTATTTCTTTAGTACGGTTTAGACTTGCTTGTAGTGTTCGATCTTTTTCCAGCAAAATCAATCTAGCACTGTCTTCTTGGGCTTGAAAAGCAAGATTGTCTCGCTCCAATTGTAGCAGTTTTCGAGCTTCTTCGGTGCGCTGCAATTCGGCATCCTGCAAGGCTTCTCGAACTTGGTACAATTTAATTTCTTTTTCAGCTCTCTCCAATGCCAATTGTTGCTGCAACAACTCTTGCTGCCTCAGTTTTTCCACCGTTTTTAAAGAATCTTGTATGGAAAGATGCAGCGTGTAGTAGCGAAGTGCCTCTTCAAATTCATACAGCCTTTCGTGTATCGTACCTGCTTGTCGATAAGCACTGCTCATTTGCACAGCAGACTTCACATATTCGGCTTGTTCAATTGCTAGTTGATTGTACAAATCTGCATTATAAAAGTCATTTTCATTGAGGTACATTTTTGCAATCAACTGACGTACAGCACATTGGCGCACAAAATTATCATTCGGAATCATTACCTCGGCTGCTCTTAAAAATCGAATGGCTTCTTGTGCTTTACCCGCATTGTGGTAGCAAATTGCCATGTTGATATTCAGGGTCACTTCTTCTTCGATATCGTCATTGTCATTGATGATTTTAGCTTGCTGAAAATAATCCAATGCCTTTTGGGGTTCATTGAGTTTGATGTAATTGTAAGCAGTATTGTTGTAAGCCACAGCTAGTGCATGGTCATCCCCTTCCAATGTCACCAATTCCAGCAAAGCTTTATTAATTTTCAGCGCGTAGTCATACTTTTCTTGCCCTAAATAATTGTTAATTTGTTTTTCCATACTGACTACTTTCCCATTGTAGTCGTTTTGTTCTTCGTAATATTCGTATATTTCATCTAAAATCACCAATGCCTTACCCAGTTGCTGATCGCTAGAATAAGTCGTCTCTATCCGCTCTAGCACTTCAATTTGATCTTGCAGTTTTCTGGCTTTGAAAAAATAGGCAAGTGCTTGTTCATACAACTTTTCTTTTAGATAAATATCCCCAATTTGTAGGTAAATCTGATATAAGCCTTCTTCATTTTCATTCTTTTCGTAGAATGGAATGACTTTTAGTAGATTTCTGAGGCTTTTCGCAAAATTTCGTTGCTCGGCATGGAGGTTTGCTAGGTCCATTTGAGCCGATATGATGCCTTGCTCGTAGTTCTCCTTTTTGGCAAGAATCAGTGCTTCCGTTGCCAGCAATATCGCCGAATCAATAGAGTCCAATTGCGCTGCTTCCAATAGCAATTCATCTACTTTCAGCACATCTTCGGTCGGTGCTTGTGCCGCTAAGTGAATGACAATCAGAAGATTACTGAAAAAAATAAATAAGTAATGTCGTTTTTTTATCATCGCATTCTATAATTCAATCCAACTCTAAAGGTTCGCAGTGCCTGTGGATTATAAATTAAGTCACTCTCCAAAGTAGCGGCAGCAATACCGCCATATCTCTTATTAAAGACATTAAACACTTGTACAAAACCTTGAAACTCATCCGTCAATTGATAACGTAAGGTCAAATCTAAATTGTAATATCTTGGAACAAGATAATCATTATTGTCCTCTACTGCCAAATCTTCTGCATTGCTCAGTCGCCTGCTCGCCCATTCTTGCGAAAAAGTATGTATGGACTGCAAAAACCAACGGCTGCTAAATTCTGTCAGAAAACGCATCTGCCAAGTCCATTTTCCTTGACCACGTACTCTTTCAATTCGTCCACCGCCAAAGGGCAAGACTTCTTCTCCCCTCGCAAATTGAAAATGCAAAAAACCCGTCGTTTGGGGTAAAACATCAAAATTAAATCTTCCTTGAAAACCGCGTATGACCATAAAGGCATCGGGATCATTGCTGTAAGCCAAAGTCACTAAGAGCGGATTTCCGATGCTTTCTTCTATTCCCAAAGCCAATAAATTGGTGGTTTTGGTTCTAAAATAACTCAAATCGGTCTCAAATCGGTCACCTTGTCCACCTCGCAATCCGATTTCAAAAGAACTGCTTCGCTCTCTTTCCAATGTTGGATTGGCGAGTTCAAACCAAGCAGAATCAGGACTGGTCAGGATACGAATAGAGTTGGCTGCAAAGTAGGAAGAAGGCGTACTTGCAGCATTACTAAAAGAAATGCGAGCACTCAAATCGTCTCCCAGTTTGTAAATGCCCGCTATGCTAGTGCTCAATTGGTCTTCTTCAAATTGGCTGTGTCGATCATAACGAGCAATTGCTAATACACTCCAATTTTCAAAGTGAAGATAGGCTTGCCCGTACAGCCCAATATTACTGAATTTTTCGCTCTCTGGAATCACTGCATTTGCATCCACATTTTGTCTTACGGCTTCATCGTTGACGGGTAAAGAAAGATAATTGATAAAGGGCTGGCTACTAGAAAAAAGGATATTGCTCCCCAAACTTATATCCAAATTTTCGTTCCACTTGAAGCTAATGAAAGGATCAACGTAATAGTCACTAGAATTGGCGTAGCTGTACCGTTGCCTGGAAAGATAACGGTCGTAGATACCTCTTGCCAGATTGAAAAAATTGACGGTATCAAAAGGGGCTGCTAAATTTTGATTTTCCCAATTTTGCACCTTTCTGTTCAGTGCATTGAAGATGTAATTATTAGAAGTTCTCGGATTGAGTTCATAGCGCAAATTGGTAGCATCCATCCGCAGTATCCAACGCTCCATTTGCTTTGCCCAACCTGCACTGATTCGAGTAATGCTTTCGCCCGTGAAATTCAATGGATTGGCTAAGGAAACACTTACTGGATTAAGTCCCAGAGCACTGTGGTCTTGGCGGCTCATTTGCTCAAAATCTAAACGAAATTCGCGATACTTTAGTCTGGCACCAATGCTTTCACTACTGTGCGGAAAAGCACGGATAATAGCATTTTGTGGATTACTTTGATTGGTGATGTAGTTCGGGTAGCGTGCGTATTCATTCCTATTTTTTGCATAAGTCAGTGGATTGTATAAGCTGTCTCTATCAAAGACGACAGGTCGATCTTCCATTTCTGTATAACTTCCAAAAATATTGAACTTCACTACGTTTTCATCCCGACCCAATTTACCGCCTAGCGAGACACTTAAATTCTTAAAGCCCTGTGTACCCAATGCCACGTTTGATTGTACAAAAAATGGACGCTCGGTCTCCTCCGTGATGATGTTAATGACACCTGCCAAGGCATCCGCACCGTACAAACCAGGCAAGGGTCCGAAGATGATTTCAATGCGTTCGGCTTGCTGAATCGGCAGTTGCGCACCAATGGGCATACTGCGCGCCGCTGTCGGTCGAACGGGTAGATCGTTCACTAAAATTTTAGTATATTGATTGCCCAATAAGCCGCGCATCAAAAAAGTTTCTCCATCCAGTCCTGTGCCAGGTTGCGAGACTCGAATGCCTGGAACAGCTTTTAGTACATCCACCAAAGTCACAAAACCAAACTCTTGAATTTGCTTTTTGGTAATAATATAAACGGTGTGTGGCAGATTCTTGACTTGGCTCAGGGTTCGGCTGCCAGAGAGGGTATTTTGCGATTCATCATTGTCCAAATCTTGAATATCTTCTTCTCCCAACTGCTGAAAACTGAGCAGTAGCGAATCACTGTTTTGAGCACTTGCGAAGGCACAAAAGAGCAATAAAAAAAGGATGCACTTCAAATTCTTAATGATTTGACAATCGTAGAGCGTGATTTCCCTCATGTATTAAACTTAGTTTTAGATAGGCAAGATACGGATTTCTAGTCGAGAAAAAACCATAGCACAGCGGGAAATAGAATAAAAGGTAAAACAATTGAAAATAAGGCAGTCCTACAGATGTCATGCTACACGCCGCCATCGTTTCAGCCTCACGCCTGAGTTGATAAACTTGTCAAAATATTTCATTAGTGCTATCAATTTGAAAGAGAAAATGAGAGGGTGAGCGCGTGAATGTTTTACTGTCTTACGCGCTCAATTTCTCCTTCTCTCCCGCTAGGATAGCAGCTTTGCCGCCTTGGGATAATCTAAAATAAATACTTTTCAAATAAGCTCCTTCTGGAAAACCAATTGGGTGATCTACATCGTGGAAAGTGCGCTGCAACTCTTGAAAAGGACGTCCTGTCAATTGAAGCTGCTTTAAGACGCTTTCAAAAAAAGCAGTCGCACTTACTCGACTGGAACAAGAAGCCATTAGTAAAATTCCATTGGGAGCGACTAGAGGAACTGCCAAACGAGTGAGACGCGCATAGCTTTTCAAAGCTCGATCTATTTCCGTTGCGCGCTTCGCAAAAGCAGGCGGATCAACGATGACCATATTGAATTTTCTGTTTTCACGTGCTAAGTTTTCCATACCTTCAAAGGCATCTATCGCCAGCGTTTCATGCTTGGCCTCCAAATGGTTGAGTTGCACGTTTTGCTTTGCCATTGCTAGCGCTTGGGCACTGACATCCAAACTGATCACCTGTTTTGCGCCACCCGCTAACGCATGCACGGAAAATCCACCCGCATAGGCAAATACGTCCAAAACACTTTTGCCTTTTGCCCACATTCTAATTTTCTTACGATTGTGGCGATGATCCAAAAAATAGCCTGTCTTATGTCCTTTTATGACATTGGCAGAAAAGAGTAATCCATGTTCTTTGAATTGTACGTTTTCCTTCGCCAAATTGCCATAAAGTACTTGACCGTCCTGCCATGATGGGCTGCTGCTTTGTAGATTTCGGCTCAACCGCAGAACAATACAATTAGTTTGACTAACTATATTTAGAATCGGGAGCAAAGCCTCCAAATAAGGCAGCCAAATAGCAGCGTACAATTTCAGTACCAGAACATCTGCATAAACATCTGCCACCAAAGCGGGCAATCCATCGTTTTCACCATGAATCAGGCGATAACTATTCGTATCTGTCTCGAAAAGGGGACGTCTTTTTTCATAAGCAGTTGCTATTTTTCTTTGAAACCAACTTTCGTCTATGCTAGCTGACTCCTTGAAGTGCAATAATTTAATCCGAATCGGAGAATCAGGATCATAAAGTCCGATTGCTAGGAGTTTATTGCGCTGCTGATCGTAAATCATTGCTAAATCACCCGCCTTGCCTGCCTTATTTTGCTTCACGATCGAATGATCGAAAACCCAAGGATGTTGCTTGCGAATCATACGTTCCGCTGCTTTTTTGACCTTTACTGCTATTCGTTTTGGTCTCGAAACTGTTAGCATATCGTTAATTCGATTTAATTAGTTTTAAACTGTCGCCGCCGCAACAGAAGCGCATCAACAAGTCTATTCAGTCAGCGTTTGTACTGTATATGAAATGTTTGTTTAGCAGATAATGACTTGTAATTTCACCCTCTAAGGATTAAGGGGTAAACAAATAAACATTATCAACGGCTTAAACAAGAGCAATTTTCTTGTGATCACCTTACACAAATTATAATTATAGCATTAATACAGTTTGAACTAAGTTTCTTTGTATTTATAGAGTTTGAGGGAGAAAAAAGGGCTTTAGAAAAACCCTTTTTTTCTCCCTCACCCTTTTTTCGCCGCTGTCTTCGACGGCGGAAAATGGTTTTTTTGAAGCTCAAAATTAATACAAACTTGATTTACGACGCAGTCAAATATTAACAAAATATATTATATGTGATTCGTAGCTTTGCCATATATTCCATACTCGACAAATATTAAAAATAACATACAATGAAATTCACATTCTTATTTTCACTCTTATTCGCGCTGAGTTTTGGCATGCAAGCCCAAGTTAGTCATTCTACTTGGAATACATTGTTGCAAAAATATGTGAGTAGTACTGGAAAAGTGAACTACGCTGGCATAAAAGGCGAAAAAGGCAAATTAGATACTTATTTGGACAACTTGAAAAGCAATCCGCCGAGTAATTCATGGTCGCGCAATCAAAAGTTAGCGTACTGGATCAATGCGTATAATGCTTTCACTGTAAAATTGATCGTGGATAACTACCCTGTCAGAAGCATTACCGATTTACACGGCGGCAAACCTTGGGACGTAGAGTGGATCAATATTGATGGAAAGAACTATTCCTTGAATAACATCGAACACGACATTATTCGCCCACAGTTCAATGAACCACGCATTCATTTTGCGGTAAATTGTGCAGCTAAGTCTTGTCCACCATTGCTCAATAAAGCCTGGACAGCAGACAATCTGAATACGTATTTGAATATGCAAACTCGTAAGTTCATCAATAATCCTAGCACCAATAAAATTAATGCCAACTCCGTACAAGTTTCTAAAATATTTGATTGGTATGGTAATGATTTTGGTAATTTGATTAACTATTTGAATAAATACAGCAAGACCAAAATCAAGGAAGATGCAGATGTGAGCTATCTGGAATACAATTGGCAGTTGAATACTTAGAGGAGGAAGAGGGTTGAGAGGGTTGAGAGGGTTGAGAGGGTTGAGAGGGTTGAGAGGGTTGAGAGGGTTGAGAGGGTTGAGAGGATTGAGAGAATTGAGAGGATTGAGAGGATTGAGAGGATTGAGAGGATTGAGAGATTTTGAGATTTTGAGATTGTTTCTATTTGCGTTCGTGGATTTGTTTAATTTCGTAGCTGAAAAAAACGAATCGCGCTCATGTATCTGATAAAAACGCCTCAATTCATTCAACAGCTCTTTCCCAATTATTTGTGGCGTATTCCGACGCAAGAAAAGCTGTTGTATCTCAGCTTTGATGATGGACCAATACCAGAAGTGACGCCTTGGGTGCTAGATACATTGAGAGCGTATCGAGCCAAAGCGACTTTTTTTTGTGTGGGAGACAATATTTGCAAACATCCTGATATTTTTGAGCGATTGCAGCAAGAAAAACACAGTGTTGGCAATCATACTTTTCATCATTTGGATGGCTGGAAAACCTCAACATCCAATTACTTGTATGATGTGGAGCACTGTTCGGATTTCACTGAACAAAGTACTTTGTTTCGACCACCTTATGGGCACTTGAAATTCAGTCAAGTTAGGCAACTCAGAAACAAGTATCGCATTGTTCTATGGGATGTTCTCAGTGGTGATTTTGACGCAAACTTAGCACCAGAAAAATGCTTAAAAAACGTACTTTCTGCTACTCAAGCAGGCTCTATTATTGTCTTTCACGATAGCCTTAAAGCTGCTCCCAGGCTAAAGTATGTGTTACCTAAATTTCTGGAACATTATCATCAAAGAGGTTTTCAATTTAAAGCCATTACAAATCAGTAATTTATATAGCTTTTAAACTATAAAATATAGGCTCTAAATGATTTCATTTGGTCAGCATTATTTATGGAAGCTCACGTTTATTTTCAAATCATATGGGCGTCACGCCTAAGGCGGACAAGTCGAGCCCATATGATTTGATCAAGGTTTTTTAAAGGGAGAAGCGGCGAAATTCGCCGCTTCTCCCTTTAAAACCTTGATTCGTTTGGAAGGACTCGACCTGTCCGCCTCAGGCTGACGTCCTTCTAAACGAAAAAAAACGAAATTTAATAGTTGGCGATATCTT
>JBCCRX010000276.1:0-9345 GCA_039201015.1 Bacteroidota bacterium
TGTAATGTTTGTGATATTTTTGTAATTGTCTGATTATGAGTTTAATACAATATCAAGTACAGTCAGGTCAGCAATTTCTTATTTAGGATTTAGAAATGTCATTTTTTGCTTTGAACTGTAAAAATAATTCTCAAATTAAGGTTCAAAAATGACATTTCTTGCTCCCCCGATTGGTAAAATCCTACACATGAGAAATTGCTGCAGTCAGGTACTTACCAGTGGACATTTTCTTTTTCAACCACAAAAGAAACAAAGGTTACAAAAGCTAAATGCTCGATTTTTAATGTATTTTCCTTGTTTTCTTCTTGACCGCCTTACCGTGTCCGCCTTAGGCGTGAGGCTGTTATGTCTTTGTAGTTCGATTTATTTTGATGTCCAATAGTGAGAGTCAGGTGGACTGATTCTGACCATGGAACTGAGTGCTTTGATAGTTTATTAAAAGAAAAGTACTTAAAAAATTAATTCAAGTCTGGAAGGCATCGCAATAGTAGGAAGTGATAACTTAGAGATACAAAAGTATTAAATATTTTTAATATCGAAAAAGCCAAAAACTGCTGGTGTGCATAACAAATTGCACTTTTGCAAAAAAAATAAGAAGGCATTTACTTCAAATCAACTTGGCGTCATCCTGAGGCAGACAAGTCGAGTCCATACCAATCCAAAACAAGCTACTCTTTGTATAAAATGGAACATCTGTGCAATTTGTTACATACAAAAACGGCTGGAACGAATTTCTGCCAACCGCTTCTTCGCTTAACCTTTCCTTAGCCCACTTTACTCACAAATAATGCTATTTTTGCGATCGTTGGAACTGGAAAATCATTTGGACGTACGTTCAGATTTGCTAAATCTCGAAGATTTAGTAAATCTAACGATCATTAAAATACAATACGGACTAAATTTCTTTGTATTCTAAATAGTGGAGGTTGAGGGAGAAAAAAGGGTTTTTGAGAAACCCTTTTTTCTCCCTCAATCCATATTTTCCGCCGTCTTCGACGGCGGTAAGTGTATTTTTGAAGCGAGAAAATCGTAGATTTTCTCGCTTCTCAAAATTAAAAGAAACTGAGCTTTTAGTGCATCAAAATACATCCAACCATACCAAAGTAATTGCAGTGAATAAAAGCAATCCTATATTCAATATTTCAAGCTTTTTCCATGACTTGCTACGTGTCCTGCTAGCATTTCAACATTCTATATTCAACATTCCACATTCGTCATTCCACATTCGTCATTCCACATTCTTAATCGTCTTCCTTTTTAGTATCCCTTCCATGAATGCGCAATTTCCAGGAGATAGAAGTCAAGGCGGCTTCAATACCCAAAATGCACCGATTGGAGGCACGCAACAAAGCCAAGCAGATCGGGATACCAGAGATACTTTTGGGGTATATTATTTCTATGCCGATCAGCCCAATTTGATTGAAAAATTAGACGACACGACGCTCTTTCAATTTGATATTTACAATCCAGTTTATCAAAAAGAAGTGCAGTACGCGCATTTGGGGAACTTCGGCTCAGCACACCAACCCATTTTGTACGAGACCCCTTTTCGGCAAGGCTTTGACGTGGGTTATCATCAGTTCGATGCTTATTACATTCAACCCGAAGAGGTACAATTCAAAGTACTCGAAAAGCCATTTAGTCGAGTGTTTTACTCTCGCGGAGCCACCCAAGCAGACGGCTATTTCAAAGGACAATTCAATCGAAATTTTGCGGACGGACTGAGCATTACCATCGAAGGCAAAACGATTCGACAACTCGGAGACGACCGACAATATCCAAACCAAAGAGTAGAAGACGAAGCAGTGGGTTTTGGGATGTGGTGGAACGCCCCTTCTGAAAACTACGACGGTTTTTTATATTTTACCTCCAATACTACTAGTCAAGAAGAAAATGGCGGTTTGATCAACGTACCGATTTCAGGCGACAGTATTGTTTTGGGTGGAAGTGCTTCCAATACCGCCGACGTCTTTTTGCCTAGCGGTACAAGAACGCGGCATGCGCACAAAACCGTCGGCTATCGGCAATACCTCAAATTAATAAAAACCAAAAAGCAAGCTCCAGTTCCTAGTGCTAGAGCACCAAATTTTAGCAAAGGAAACTTGCTATTGGATAGCACGAGGGTAGATACCATTCCGATAGATATACGCCAGAAGGATTCCATTGAAATAGCAAATCCTGAAAGCAAAACGACCAAACTAGATAGTATTCCTACGAAAAGTAATCGGCGCGCCTTCATTGCTGTGCATAAAATTCAATTTGCGAGCAACAATTACAAATTCTTTGATACCCAAGCAGACGAGGAAGGCAGGGCAGCATATTATGGTCCGCTTTTCACGGATTCGAGGGGTTTGCGTAATTTCATTAGTTGGCAAGAACTGGAAAATTCATTTCAATTGAGCACTTTTCGCTCCTCCAAAAATCAAAGCAATCAGCAAGGGATAGATGAGAGTGATCGCTTAGAAATAGGATTGACGCATAAACTACATCTGCTAGAGCAAGACCAGCGAGATTCAATTCTGAATAATCTCTTCATTACGGGCAAATTGAACTTCAATATCAAGAACCGATTCAAGTTGAGTACTTATGCACATTTGGGATTATTGGCGAATGCGGGCGACTTCCGTTTAAGTGGTAATCTCTTTTTCGACGTTGGAAAGGTTGGTAATCTTTCTATTGATTTTGTGAATCAAGCCTACGAGCCTTTTTTAATACAGCAAGAGTTCTATGTTTCCCAGCGCCCCGTTTGGCAGCAAGACCTCAGAAAGACGATAAGTACTAGTTTAACAGGTGTTTACGAATTACCTTCTTTTAACCTACGTTTGAGTGGTGGTTATCATCTGATCAATAATTTTATTTACTACGACGTCACCGCTGCGCCCATCCAAGCGGAGGAAGCTTTGAATATTTTACAGTTAAATGCCAGTCACAAATTTAGATTTTGGAAGTTTATTTTTCAAAATCAAATCGCTTTTCAGGTAACAACGCAAGACTTCTTTCGTACACCCAATTGGATAAGCTACCATAGGCTGTATTTGGATGCAAAAATTTTCAAAGGGGCATTGGATTTCCAATTAGGTGCTGAGCTAAGAATGAATGATGCTTATTTTGCAAATACCTATCAGCCACTTTTAGGACAGTTTCACCTTCAAGATCGACAGGAAATTAATTTCTATCCTGCACTAGATGCTTTCCTAAATGTGAAGATAAAAACGGTTCGAGCTTTTCTAAGAACAGAGAATTTGACGAATTTCTTGACAGAAAACACATTTTATTATCAAGTAGCTGCCTACGCACAACCCTTGTTCTACCTACGCTTTGGCTTTGATTGGCGATTCGTTAACTAAACTTTATTGTGCGAAAGAGTTGAGTACTTGCAAAATTTTTACGATATTTGGACAAAATTTTTGGTATTTGTCATTTCTCTGACGAATACAAGAATACAATTACCCAAGCTAGGAAGTGATACGATGAACAGTTCAATACATATTTCAATATGTATGCTCAATCTTCCCAGTTTTTTCCAGTCAGTACACACACGTCTATTAATTAGCTGTCCCCTTCCAGTTTTCTACCTCTAGTACGATTTGACTTAGTCAGAAGTACGCTTGAAGTCTTTGCTTCCTGCTGTGTATGCAGTTAGACATTGCCTTCTATACTCCATTTGGGATAAAAAAGTGCATTTTACTTTTTGTTGATTTGTTTATCCGTTTAATGCTTTCATTATCAATGTTTTGCAGTTAAACAAATAAACAACTTAAACGAATAAACAAGTATATTCATATTCACAAATTTATTCCGTTTGTAGTGTACATTACGCTTACTACAAATCATCGAACTGTTGATTGTAGCATGAAACAAATTGTTGTGTTAAGGTGAGTGAGAAGATAGACCTAGGGTGTCAGAGAGCGAAGCTTAAATTATTGATTATTAATTATTTAAAGCTTATTTCTGAAGGCTTGTGTCTGTAAGAACGCTCACAGAGGACGAGAAAAAATGGAAACGATGCCTTCGAAGTCTTTGTAAGTCAATTGCGCTTTTTGATTTCGATCGTTATACTAAGTTTTTATTCCTTGCCTCGCGATTTCACAACGCGTTTTTTATTCCTATTTAATAAATTATTCAAACCCAATGTTTACTATGAGAGTAGTACTACTTCTTTCAATTTTTAGCTTTCTGAGTCTCACGCACATAGGCGCGAACGAACTCGATAAGCTACACAATGGGATGAACAATGAGACCTATTCAAATTTTTCCAATCCAGATCTAGGTTGCTTTGAACTGGGAGAATTAGATGTAAATGGTTCGATCATCACCATCACTAACTTCAAAATTAGAAATAATGGTTTCAGTCCTTCTAGTGTGAGCTATGTGGGCTATTATCTTTCAAAGGATAAAAACTTCACAACGGACGACATATTTCTAGGGCATGACTACGTAGAAGGACTCAGTGAAAGAGAAATTTCTACGGAAGACTTCATGGTCAACCTCAACGACTTAAATGTCACCATTTCAAATGGAGAATACTATGTCGGTACGATTATTGATTACATGAACTCCGTGGAGGAAGGTAACGGAGAAGCGAACAACAACAGTTGCCACTGGGATAATCCAAAAGTGGTTGTAGGTGGAAAGCCCAATCTAGCTTGTAAAGGTCTCGGCGAATTGACCATTGATGGACTCGACATCAAAATTGGCTGGGTGAAAGTAGAAAACAAGGGCACAGCACCTGCGGGCGCGAGCAAAGTTGGTTTTTATTTATCTGAAAATCAAAATATTACTACTTCGGATCATTTTCTAGGAAGTGTAGATGTTCCGCCACTTGATGTAGATGAGTTTGTGATGATTCCTAAGTTTGAAATAGACTTAGGGACACTTGACCTAGCGGCGGGTAATTATTTCATTGGCTATTTTATTGATTTTGACAATGCCGTACACGAATCCAATGAAAACGACAACAATGATTGTTCTTACGACGAGATCATTACCATTGGAGAAATTCCAAGTGGCGAACCCAATTTGGCGTGTAGAGAGCGCGGTACTTTGACCATTGACGGCGATCGTGCAACAGTTAAAGGCACGAAAATTCAGAACTACGGCGATGCCAAGTCAAAAGCAGGGCAATTGGGCTATTACCTATCTGAAAATACCACTTTCACGACCAATGATTTGTTGATTAAGACCCGTTCTCTAAATGCGCTAGAGCCAGGCGAGATGCAGTCTTTTGGAGAAGTCGTCATTGATTTATCTATCTATAATCTTGATCCAGGTACTTACTTCATTGGTGTGATTGTAGATGACACCAACGAAACAGAAGAGTCGAACGAAGGCGATAATAATACTTGTTTCTGGGATCATCCAACCTATGAAGTGGAGAATGGTAAGCCCAATTTAGCTTGTAAAGATCGCGGCGAACTCATTATTGACAATCATACGGGAGAGGTTTATATCGGTTGGACGAGCGTTATCAACCTTGGGGATACGGGCGCAGGTCCAAGTCAAATCGGTTTTTACGTTTCCACGGACAGTGAATTTTCGGATGACGATGTGCTGCTCGGAACGCGCAACATCGGTTCATTGGCACCAGGTGAATCTGAAATGATTCAGGAGCTGGAAACCAATTATAATCCACTGAACTTAGCCCCAGGTACTTATTTTGTCTTAGTGGTCATCGATCACAATGAAGAAGTGACAGAATCCAACGAGCACGATAATGACGACTGCTTTTGGGATGAACCAAAGATTTTCATTCCGAACAATAAAGCAGATTTGGCTTGCAAGACGCTTGGTGAATTGATTATTGACAACCATGATTTATCTTACTACATTGGCTGGACAACAGTCATCAACAATGGGCCTGGAAAAGCGGGTGCGAGCAGAATCGGTTTCTACGTCTCTACGGATAAAGTACTTTCCGATGATGACGTATTATTTGCTTCCCAAGCAATCGGAATGCTGGAGCCAGGTGAATCTCAAATGATTCATCCAATTGAAGATGTGTTGGACTTGGATTTACCAGCGGGCAATTATCACGTATTGGTGGATATAGACTACCTAGATGAAGTCGCGGAAACCGATGAACACAATAATGATGATTGTTTCTGGGAAGAGCCGCGTTTCCACATTCCAGAAGAAAATAGAGAACCCAATTTGACGTGTAAGGAAAGAGGTTTCTTGACCGTGAATGGAGAAAATATTTCTATTAGTGGTTTGAAAATTACCAATAATGGCAATGAATCCGCAGGCTCAAGCACTGTAGGGATTTACCTTTCTACCAACCAATTCTTCTCCAACACAGACATCCTAGTTGGAACGGTTCATATTCCAGCATTGAGTCCAGGAGAAGTCAAAACCGTGAATTTCAACAAAGACCTAGGAACGCTTCATATTGCTGCGGGCGAGTACTTCGTCGGTATCATTGTGGACAAAGACAAGCAAGTGGAAGAATCAGATGAAACGGACAATGCGGGTTGTTTTTGGGTGTCTCCTAAAGTCAAAATTACAGCGGCCAAACCCAATTTGGCTTGTAAGAGCAGAGGAGAGCTAGTAATTACGGGAACGACGCAATTGAAGTTTTCTTGGATTAAAATTGAGAACAAAGGCGATGCAAAAGCCGACCCAAGCAAAGTGGGATTCTATCTTTCTACGGATAGCCATATCACAACCAGCGATATTTTCCTAGGCTTCGTAAGTGTAGGTACGATTCATGCGGGCGAAACGATTAGTTTGGGGGCTTTCACCAAAAATATTAGTGGTCTGAACTTAGCAGACGGTACGTATCACGCTGGTTTCATCGTGGACTATACCGACCAAGTGGACGAGTCAAACGAACATGACAACAACGATTGCAGCTACGACAATAAGCTAATCATAGACAATTCTAAAGCGGATTTGAAGTGTGCTAATTTGGGGGTAATCACCGTGAATGGTACGCAGGTCAAAATATCTTCTTTCAAGGTCAGAAATGCAGGCAACAAAAGATCGCCAGCTAGTAAAGTAGGTTTCTACCTATCTACCGATACTTACTTCTCAACGGATGATTATTTCATAGGGGCGCGCAATATTGATCCATTGCATCCTGGTCAGGAAGATTTAATAAGTTCACTGGATGTGGATGTATCGAATTTTAATATCCCGCCAGGCACTTATCATGTTGGAACGGTCATTGATTATACCTATTTGGTACACGAATCTAACGAGTCGAACAACAATGATTGCTTCTACAGCAAGAAAGTTACGATTCCGCAGCCGAAGCCCAATTTGACTTGCCACGACCGAGGCGAATTGAGCATTAATGGTCACGAGATTCATATTTCTTGGGTGAAAATCAAGAATACAGGCCATGGAGCATCCGCGGCCACCAAAGTAGGTTATTATCTATCTACTGATACGCATTTCACGACGAGCGATATTTCTTTGGGTTCTGTTTCTTTGGGTAAATTAGTGCCAGGGGAAGTGAAGTTATTGAGTGCTTTCAATAAGAACATCAGCAGCTTGCACTTAGCACCAGGCAAGTATTTTGTTGGCATCATCATTGATCCACACCAGACGGTGGCAGAGACCAATGAACACGATAATAATGACTGTTTCTGGACGCATCCTCAGTTGCACATTCAGCCACCGAAGCCTAATTTGGCTTGTGCGAGTAGAGGAGAAATCTCTGCCAATGGTTCTACGATTAATATATCTTGGCTAAGAGTCAAAAACAATGGTGGTTCTACAGCAGGTGCAAGTCATGTAGGTTATTATCTTTCTACCGATACGCATTTCACAACGAGCGATATCCGAATTGGTTCGCGCTATCTATCTGCTATCACAGCGGGTGCAACGAAAACTGTTGATCCAATTACGATCAATCTTTCCAGTTTGCATTTGCCCGTTGGAGAATACTTTATCGGAACGATTATTGACTACAAAGACGAAGTACACGAATCGAATGAATCTGATAACAACGACTGCTTCTTCACTTCACCAAAAGTGATTGTGCATCCACCGAAACCCAACTTGACTTGCTTCAGCAAAGGCGAACTTTCGGTTACAGGTACAGAAATCCACTACTCTTGGGGTAGAATCAAGAACGATGGAGGAAGTACGGCAGGTGCACATCATGTAGGTTATTATCTTTCTACCGACCAGCACTTCACAACGGGTGACTTCTTAGTAGGAGAAACTTATGTGAGTTCTCTGGCAGCAGGCGCAATCAAAACACTACCTTCATTCAATGTGGATGCTTCGGATAAACATATTCCGTCGGGTAATTACTATTTTGGTATCATCATTGACTACAAATATCAGGTTACAGAATCTGATGAACACGACAATAATGATTGCTTCTTTGTGCATCCTAGAGTGCATATTCCAGCAGCAAAACCAGACTTGAAGTGTAAAGATTTGGGTGAAATTAGTATCAATGGGGACAAAATTAATATCTCTTGGAGTAAAGTAATGAACAGAGGAGACGGACCTTCCATACCAACCCGCGTAGGTTATTATCTCTCTATGAATACGACGATCAAGCCAAGTGAAGATATTTTCATCGGTAGCCGTCATATTCCAGCGATTTCGGCAGGTAGCCACATCACTGTTGATCCGATTAATATTGATGTTTCTCACTTGAGCATTCCTCCAGGTACTTACTATGTCGGACAATTTATTGACGATCAATACAAAGTAGCAGAAGAAATTGAAGCGAACAATACTTGCTTTTTCTCTAGTCCACGCTACCAAAAGCAAGCTGCTAAACCCAACTTGACCTTGAAATATGGCAGCGGTGGATTGAGTATAAATGGTTCTACTTTGCATTTCAGCGACATCAAAGTCATCAACGACGGTGGCTCAAATGCAGAAGCCAGTAAATTGGGCTACTATCTTTCTACAAACGATAAGATTCGTCCAAGTGAGGACATTCTGATCGGAGAAGATCACGTAGCGGCACTTTCACCAAATCAAGTCAGCACCGAATCTGCAAGCATTAATCTGACGGGCATGAACATTCCAGCAGGTACGTACTACATTGGTTTCTTCATTGATTATAAATACGATGTGCACGAATCCAATGAGCACGATAACGGTTTCCGATTCACGCATCGCATCACCGTAAATGCACCCAATCACAAGCCTGATTTGTCTTGCTTGTATGCTGGAGAATTGACTGTCATAGGCGAAGAAAGAGTGCGCATTCAAGGTTTACAAGTCCGCAATATTGGTCAAAAACACGCGCCAGCTAGTACGATTGGATTCTATCTATCGACGGATAAGCATTTTGATGAGAATGATTATTTTGTAGGAAGTAAAGACGTAAATGCTTTGAATCCTGGTAAAACAGCAACGCTTACTTTTGAAGAA
>JBCCRX010000277.1:0-9326 GCA_039201015.1 Bacteroidota bacterium
GCCTTCATAGACACCAGCCATTTTGATATTTGTTCCCAGTGCTACACCTACACCGCCACCCGCATAAGTCCTTGATCGAATACTATCTGGATGATGTGGCATCACAAAAACATTCAACACGCTATCTAGTTGGATGCCATATTTTTGAATGACCGCGCGGTCTTGTAGATTTCTGTTTTTGCCTTTATGTACATAGTAGCACAGTTCATCGTCAAAATGACAGTAAACACCCGTATCGTGTTCTGCGCTTTGCTGTCGCGTCAATTTGAGTCGATACTGAGTAGGCAATACGGGCGTTGTATTACCAATTGGCAGATTCATTTTAGTGTTTTTGGAAAGGTCTTTATTGACATTAGCAATCATATTTTTTGCAAATTCAATTGCTTCTTTGCCTACGTAATTTTTGCTGCTATCTGCGCTATTCACAAAATGTACATTCACTCGAATATAGCGCACAGGACGATGAGTGAGGTGGCTGGTATCTGGTATATACATCAGCGCATCTCTACAAGCTTTCTGGGCTTGCAACTTTGGGTTGATGCTCTGGTCGTAAGTATTTGGTAAGCGCACTACATCTTCGTTCGTACAGTAATGCGTTTCTAACTTCGGGCTACACGACAACAGCAGCAAAAGCGGCAAGAGTATCAGAGACAGCCATAAAAATTGATGTTTTTTTTTACCCATTAATTATTTTTTTAAGAGCTTGTTTGGATTTTGATCTTTGAGTCGAAAACGAGCTATTTTTTCGTTAATCAAGGCAAAAAATGAGAGTTTATCTAGATAATTGACCGCTTTTTTAACGCTGAGTAACGGAAAAAGAGCTGTTTGTAGACCGATTATTAATTTCCAAACAAGCTCTAAAACCAGACCATAGGTGTGAATGAGAAAATATACGTGAGGGTATAACCTAAGAGTCATGCCCTTATAAAAAAAGGCACACAGAGACCTGTGCACCTTTTCCAAAACTTTTATTTTTCAAGTACCAGACGCTTAGCTAATCAACTCTTTCTCCTCTACCAAAGTTAAGACGTCTTCGTGCATAATGGTATCGGCTAGACCAGTGGTTTTGCTCAATTCATATTTGAAATAAAACTTCATTGTATGAACTTTACTTTCATAAAAAGCGGTACTCTGCGTACCATTACCAACCACTAATTTTTCTTTTGCGACCGTTGCCATTTTCAACCACTGCCAAGCTACGATAATCGTACTCATCAAATCCATATATATAGTCGCATCGGACAGAAAACGTTCGTGTTCGCCTTTTTGCGCAAAGGGCAACAGGAATTGCAAGACTTTCTGATTCAGTTGGATGTTTTCTATCAATTTGCGAGCATAAGGCTTCAATTCATCAAAAGTCATTGCTGCTTCTATACTTTGTTGCATTTCATTCGCTAACAACAACAAGCCTTTTCCATTGCGCATCGTCATTTTACGCCCCAATAAATCAATAGCTTGAATGCCCGTCGTGCCTTCGTAGAGGGAAGTAATGCGAATGTCTCGATAGTATTGCTGCAAAGGGAAATCATTGCAAAAACCATAGCCGCCCAAAACCTGCAAACCATTGCTAATGGCGGTTTGACCCATCTCAGAAGGATACGTTTTTGTGATTGGCGTCAAGGTTTCCAACAGCAAATTCCACTTTTCTTTCTCTTCTCCCATACTCACGCGCTCCATATCTGCGTACTTAGAAGTTTCTATCACCAAAGACATCGCACCTTCTACTATAGCTTTTTGCAGCAAAAGCATTCTCCTCACATCAGGATGATTGATGATTAAAGTCTGCTCTTTGGCGACATTTTTTTCACCGTGGTTATTGATACGGCGTCCTTGTGGTCGTTCTTTGGCATATTGTAAAGAAGCGTAATAAGCTGCCGTAGCCATAGAAGTGGCGTGCAAACCAACGGCGATTCGCGCACCGTTCATCATCTGGAACATATACTTCAATCCACGATGTTCTTCGCCGACCAAATAACCGACACAATCTTCATTTTCACCAAACACCAAATGCGTCGTAGCGTATCCGCGCTGTCCCATTTTCTGGAAATCGCCCGCCGTGATGACATCATTACTTTCCAAGCTGCCATCCGCTTTGAGGCGATTTTTAGGTACAATGAAGAGCGAAATACCCTTCGTACCAGCGGGCGCACCCGCGATTCTAGCAAGCAATAAATGGACGGTATTGTCCACATATTCGTGATCGCCTGCGGAGATAAATATCTTTTGTCCACTGATTTTATAAGTACCGTCGACTTGTGGCGTTGCCAAAGTGACAATGTCAGAAAGGGAGCTTCCTGCTTGTGGTTCGGTCAGGCACATGGTTCCGCCCCAATGCCCAGAAAGCATTTTAGGAACATAATCAGTAATTTGCTGCTCACTACCAAAGCTCGCAATCAACTTCGCCGCGCCTTCATCCAAACCCATATAACCAGACACATTATTATTGGCGCAATCGAGGATATGATAGGCCGCCGCGTGCACCACACTAGGGAGTTGCATACCTCCGTGTTCGTAGTTGAAAGCAGAACCAATCAAGCCCATTGCGCCTCCTTTTTTCATAGCTGCTCCAATCTGTGGGTGGACGATAATTTTACCGTCTTCGTAGCGAACAGGGTCTTCGTCCATTTCGTGGAAATAAGGGAAAAGCTCTTGATCTGCGAAATCTTTTACAGAATCTAAAAAGAGATTTACACCCTCTTCGTCGTAATCTTGGTAGCGTTCCTGCTCGAACAATTCTTGCGCGCCGTGTACCTCAAATAGCAAGTGCCGAATATTGTTCATGCTTACATATTGCTCTGCCATAATTCCAAATTTTATTTTATGCTTGTTTAAAATTATTGGTCAAGCAAATTAAAGCAATCTGTAAGAAAAAACGATCATTTTGCAGTAAGAATTAGCGAATTTTCGCTAGGCTAACTTTAAAAAATAAGTTTTTGCGCTAAAATCAGTTACTTACAGAATATTCTGTTTAATCAGACAACAATTTTGAGAAGAAAACCAACTTTTTTTTGCTAGAACGTTTTAGTTTACAAATAATTCAGAAGGGTACAAACTTTGTACCCCTTTGAATACAAAAAATACATCATCATTTTGGAGCAAATACATACTACGACTTCCCCTCCGCAGATCGAAGTACTCAAAGATTTTGATCCTGAGTTTTCTGAGCAGATGGTAAAAAATGTACTCTCCTTAATCAATGAAGTTTATTTCAGGATTTCCTATGTGGGTTTTGAAGAAGCGATTGAGCGCAATAATCCCAATGCACCTGTGATCTTAGCCAGCAATCATTCTGGTCGTGCTATTCCTTGGGATGCGATTTCTTTCATGTCGGGTTTGTTGAAGCAATTCAATTACGATTACACGAAAGTATGCAAAACACTGATTGTACCTGTTTTGTCTAGCATAGGGGTCATGGTGCCTTTTTTTGTCGCGGGTTTTTGGAAGAAATGTGGTGGTGTAGATGCCAAATTTGAAAATTTTGAAAGCTTGATGCAGTACGCGGATAGCAATGTCATGCTTTATCCAGAAGGCGTACCAGGGATTGGGAAAGGCTTCAATCATCGCTACGAATTGCAGCAACTTTCTACTTCTTTTGTACGGATGAGCCTTAAATACGATACAGACATTGTACCTTTTTCGACTGTGAATGCAGAATACATTAATCCCTTCATGTACAATTCCAAAATCGTGAATCGCTTGGTTAAATTTTTAACAGGCATCCCTTTTTTACCTTTAGGACTGCTTACTATTGTACTGCTACTCCAGCCGTGGTTTTACTATTTTGCTTTTCCTGCCAAAATTGTCTTTGTGAAGGGCAAGCGCATTCGCAGAAAGGAAATGAGCAACAAAAAATACAATGATATAAGCCAAGCGGAGATAGAAGCCATTCGAGATGATATCCATGGTCAGATGCAGCAAGAACTGAATGAAGCAGTGGAAGAGTACGGTGCAAGACCCTATGAATGGAAAGAGCTCTTTCGAACATTTTGGAGACAACGAAAAGCTTTCCCTTTTTACTTGCCTTTCTTTTGGGTTTTCTTGTTTTCCGAATTTCAGGTTCAATGGGAAAAAGGACGAAAAGTCAACATCCAATACAGTTGGAGAACAATGCTCAAACTCTTTTGGAAACGCCCCATTGTGATCGCTTATTTCATTCCCGTCATTGGTTGGTTGCCAATACTGTATTGGTCGTATTTGGGAAAGCATCGAGCTGCATAGCCGCATCGCGTTCTATTTTCCGCTTGATGTGATAATAGGTTTCTACTTGCGATTGAATCGAAATATCGGAATCTAATTTGCGGTAAGGATTGGATTGCTCTTCGTTGAGGATGCGTGCTTTGGTGTTGTCGTTCATTTGAATATCCATGTACTCTTTGACCTCTTTTTTTAGCGTTTCATCATAGATTGGGAAGGTCGCTTCTATTCGATAACTCAAATTGCGCACCATCCAATCTGCGGACGACATATAAATCTTTTCGTCCCCATTGTTGTGAAAAATAAAGACGCGCGAATGTTCCAAAAAGCGATCTACGATACTAATCGCTTCAATGTTTTCACTCCAGCCTTCTTTTTGCGGAATCAAAGAACAAATCCCTCGAATAATGAGCTTGATTTTTACGCCCACTTGACTGGCTTCGTAAAGTTTAGCAATCATCGCCTTGTCTTGTAAGCTGTTCATTTTGAGAATAATACGTGCAGGTAATCCTTGTTTGGCGTACTCAATTTCTTGCTCTATCAAACGCATCAGTTCAGGACGCAGATTGAACTGTCCGACCAGTAGGTGCTCAAATTCGGGTGCTTCTAAAGTCTCTAAATAAGAAAAAACCCGCGCCACTTCTACCGTTATTCTTTTATCGGTCGTGAACAGTCCGAAATCGCTGTAAATTTTGGCGGTGTCTTCGTGGAAGTTACCTGTACTCAAATAGGTATATAATTTGTAATCGTCGCCTTCTTTCCTGCGCACCAAACCCAGTTTGGAATGTACTTTCACACCTGGAAAACTGTAACGCACTTGCACACCCGCTGCTTCTAGTTTTTCTCCCCAGCGCAAGTTGGCTTTTTCATCAAAACGCGCTTTCACTTCCACGAAAACCGACACTTGTTTGCCCAGTTTCACCGCATCCATCAGGGCTTGCATAATACGTGATCTTCGAGCTACGCGGTACTGCGTAATTTTGATGTGTGTGACGTCTGGATCGTAAGCGGCAGTTTCAAAAAATTTAATGACCGACTCGTAGGAGTGATAGGGAAAATTGAGCAGATGATCTTTTTCGGTGATTCTTTCAAAGAAATCAGTACGATCCTGTAAATCTGGATAATCGAGCGGTGGTAACTTAGAATTTTTAAGTTGCTCTTTGTCAAAATCGGGAAATTTGAAGAAATCGAAGTTGTTGTGATAGCGACCTTCTAGGAAAATATCGTAGCTCTCCAGATTGAAGGCTTCGCTTAAATAATCCAATAAATCTTTGGGCATTGTTCGATCATAAACGAAACGCGAAGTGACGCCGACTTCTCTTTTGGAAAGACTTTTTTTGATTTTCTCTAGCAAATCGCCCGAAAATTCATCATCAATGTAGAGCTCTGCATCTCTGGTTTTTTTGATCGAAAAGGTATCTATGATGTCGTAGCCAGGAAACATCCAAGCGATGCTGTGCCGCACAATATCGTCCAGCATGATGAGGTCGTGCTGCCCTTCGGGTGCGGGCAATTCTACGAAGCGCGGCAAATCGTTGGAAGGAATTTTTACAATGGCGTAAGCCGTTTTTTTCTTATTGCTCTCTTTTTCTTCCATCAAAATGGTCAAATACAAGGAATCGTTATTGAGAAAAGGTCGAATCTTATTTTTGACCAATAGAACAGGTTGCACATAAGGCAGCATGTGGTCGCGAAAATAGTTTTCTACAAATGCCTGCTGCTCTTCATTCAAATCCAAGCGACGAAGCAAGCGGATGTTGTTCTCCTTTAGCTCTGGAACAATTTCTTCCTCCATGATGCGGGTGAATTCTTTCTGGTGGTCTGCCAAAATTTGCTGTACCGTACGAATCACCTCTTTGGGAGAAAATTCTACTTTACTGCGCGTTTTTTTGCTGGTGCGCAGCAACAGACGTTGATTCGCCATCCGAACTTTGAAAAACTCACTCAGATTGGAAGAGTAAATTGCTAGAAATTTGATGCGCTCAATCAAAGGCACTTTTGGATCTTTTGCCTCTTGCAACACGCGATAGTTGAAGGAAAGCCAAGTGATGTCTCTGTGAATGTAGGGGATTTCCTTATCGTTGTAACTAACACTATGTTTAATTGATGCCATGGCTGATGATTGAGAATGGAAAATGGAGAATGAAGCTTACATGATCTTTAAGCTCATATCCAAACCGACCGCAGAATGCGTCATTGCGCCCACTGAGATGTAATCAACACCCGTCAAAGCTACTTTTCTAACATTGTGGATATTGATGCCGCCCGAAGCCTCTGTCTCGAACTGATGATCCACAATTGCAACAGCTTCTTCTAGCAGCGGCAACTCAAAGTTATCTAGCATGATGCGGGTCACTTGCCCTACTTCTAGCACTTCGTAGAGTTCTATCAAATTAGAGACCTCAATAGTGACAGAAAGGTTCAAATCGCTGGCTTCTTGATAGGCGGCGACCTGTTCAATTGCTTTTTTGATACTTCCGCAGGCTTTGATGTGATTATCTTTAATCATAATCCAATCATACAAGCCAAAGCGATAATTGGAGCAACCACCCAAGCGAACTGCCCATTTTTCCAGATAGCGAATTAAAGGAGTCGTTTTTCGAGTATCTAGTATCGTGACAGGTAAATCTTCTACTTCAAACTTGAAGCGATTGCTCAAAGTCGCGATGCCACTCATACGTTGCATGCTATTTAAAACCAAGCGTTCTGCAATCAATAGGGCGCGTGTGTTCGCTTCCACTTCAAAGGCAACGTCTCCAACAGAAATTGGTTGACCATCTTGAATGTGAACATGGATGCGAGCAGTAGGATCGACTTTTTGAACAATATGCTCCGCCAATTCAACGCCCGCTAGTACGCCAGGTTCTTTAATCAGTAATTTTGCGGTGCTGCGATCATTGGGCTGAATACAAGCCCTAGAAGTATGGTCGCCACTACCGACATCTTCTCTTAAGGCATTTTCAACAAATTCATTGAGCCAGATTACCCTTCTTGGAGATAGTATATCCATCATATTTTCTTATTAGCCCGCAAAAATAATAAACAAAAGGCTAAGTACACTGTAAATTAGGAGCATGTTTGGAGAAGAGTTGGACTAGAAATCAGTAGTCTATGGTTTTGACGAAGAAAATAATTGAGATTTTATAGAGAATTCTCACCCAACGCTTTCGACCGATCTCCAAAGGTCGTTGAGTTTTCTCCTTACTGCTTCGGTGCGATCTCCAAATGTGTTTGTATTGGCCTCTTTAGATGCATCCATATCGCAACAAATAGGACAGTTGCTAGAGAAAGGTATCCAAACTCAAAAAAGATAAAAGAGCAACCCTTTAGCAGTTTCTCCTTTTCTACCAAAAATGCTCTTAGGCAGGCTATGATGATCGTGTACGTAGAAATAGATGCCACATTTATGGAATATTTTATACTTCGCTACTTACTGCTTCCTCTCAAAACGTCAATAATCTCCATACTCACCCAATAAATATCTTCATTGCTGGTGTAGAATAAAAATTTTCCATCAGCGGTGACAAATGGGCAAAGTTCGTGGTAATTAGTATTGACCGTTTCGCCCATATTTACAGCTTTTGTCCATGTGCCATTGGGCTGCCTGAAACTAATGTATAAATCTCCTCTTCCGAATCCCTCTTTTCGTGTCGAACAAAAGATCATATAGGTTTCCGCTGGATTCACATAGACATCTGCTTCGTAGCCTTCAGTATTGATCGAATCCCCTACAGAAATAGCAGGTTGGAATGTTCCATCAACGAATTTGGAGTAGTAAATATCCAAATTAGACCGCTTTTTTTCCCCTACTGAGTGCTTATTGGAAGCAAAATACATCGTTCCATCTTGCGCGAACGAAATGTAGTATTCATTACCAGGTGAGTTAATGTTTATGCCAGCATTGACGGGTGCTGACCAGCCCTCTTTTTCACGCTCTACGTACCAAATATCATGGTCTTCTTTTTTTGCACCTATACCCTCCAAAGGTCTCTTTGAGATAAAGTAAAGTCTATCTTCGTCAGGAGAAAGGAAAGGATCATTATAGCTGTATTCACCAGAAAGCAGCACTTTAGGGGTACTCCATTTGCCGTTTTCTAGGTTCGAGTATCGAATCTCTGAATAATTGCCTACATCTACCCCAAAATAGAATTCCGTTCCAGCCGAGTTGAAGACCGAACCAAATTCATATTCTTCTGTGGGTACGAAGTTGGGAGCAAATACTTTTGGAGTAACTCTTGGAGGTTTTTGCCCCATATATGCCCCGAAAGCTTCGATCTTGCGGATACGTTTTGCATCAGCACCCAATGAAAGTAGCAGTTCTGCTATCTCTTCTGCTCCAATTCTTTGTGCAATTTCCAGTGCAGTACTCCCCCTATCATTCGTAGCGTTAATGTCTATTCCCGATGCAATCAATTGTTTAATAAACGCTGCGTTTTTTTTCATCACCGATAATTCCAGCAAAGAAGCACCCATTTGTTTTTTCCAATCATCATTCACTTGCTGCTGCTGGAGGGTATCAAAAAACGGTCTGTTATCAAATCGAATACACATATGCATTGGCGTTTTCTCTTGGTCGTCCACTGCATTTATGTCTATCCCTTTTTCAATCAAATAACTGAACACTTCTTTCTGATTGCAGGCAACTGCCCAATGCAAAAGTGTCCGCTCTCGTTCATCTTGCACATCAATGGAGGTATCCAAAACCATGCTATCCAGCCTTGCTAAATTACCCTGACAAGCCGTTCTGAATATGTTTTGTGCATTTGTACTTGAAAATGCCACCAAAGCTAGTATAAGGAGGATTGATCTTTTCATTATGAATTTAGATAAAGAGTAGTAATAAATGCGAATAACGTAACGTGAAGATTTGGCTCTAAATGATTTCATTTGGTCGAGTATCTTTAGAAAGATATCGCCAACTATTAAATTTCGTTTGTTTTCGTTTAGAAGGACGTCAGCCTGAGGCGGACAGGTCGAGTCCTTCCAAACGAATCAAGGTTTTTCGTACATTGCACTACGATAAAAAATGTAAACAAAAAGTGAAAAGGCCTAAATTTGCAAAAACCGTGTGGGGCAAAAATCGAAAGGTTTTTAACCATTAAAGGTCGTCCTTAATCTTGATTTAGACTCCA
>JBCCRX010000278.1:0-9315 GCA_039201015.1 Bacteroidota bacterium
CGCTCTTGGGTGGCTTAACATTTCAAACACCTAGAAATCTGAACTACCCCTTGAAAGCTACTCAAAAATCCATCTATTTTGAACCTTTTTTATTAACGAAGAATTATTGTTAGACTGTCCTATTGATTGGGGTAAGCTCACCTGTCGGAAAGCTAGGAATACCATTTAAAGGTTCAGTAAGTTCAATTAATGATAGTTGCAATGACGTCAATCTTTCCACAGATAATATTTCTACGCTATCATTTGCTGAATCACAAAAATTTAACCTTTACTTCAATAAAAAACTAATTGTACATGAAAGGGGCGACATATATGCATCGGAAGTTGATCGTGAAATACTATGTAATATTTTTCAAATAGAGCCAAATCAATTTATTAATTATCATATCAAAAAGTACTGGAGCATAAATACAGACCAAATAGCAGTCTGTAGAGATTGTGAATTTAGACATATGTGTCAAAACAGATGTGTTCCGCATTATGATCCACAAAGTAATATGTACTATCACGAACAAGTCTGTGATTACAATCCATATACAGTTAAATGGCGAGGCGAAGTCGGCTATACTGAACCCAGTTATAAAAATCACCTCTAGATGATTGTTTTCCAAATTCATCCAAAATGTCTCCAAGTAATTCTAATTTTATTAGCACTTAATACTGTAATCACCGATGTCTACACCCAATCCACCACCCACATCAGCGGCATCATCCAATCTGAAGAAGGCGATGTATTATACAAAGCACTGATAAGGCATCAGTCGTATAGTGCCATAAGTGATCTATCCGGGTATTATCAGATGGATATTCCCATAACAGACACCATTCACCTGGAAGTTAGCTATTTGGGTTGTGAAACCATAGATACTTTAATCAGCGCATCGCATAGCGATAGTCTAGTTATCCATTTTACGCTCAATCGCAGCGTTCTACCACTGCCCGAAGTGAGCGTCCGTCCACAATCGGAAAATCTATTTGAACGATCCGATTGGGTGATTTTGGACTATTTGTTTGCCCATGATTTAATTGTTCTATTAGTCATAAAGCGTAACGAAAAGTGGTTGTATGCTTACTCAACGGATGGCTTGTTTGTTGATCGGCTAGAGGTGAATAAGTCATACAACGAGTTGCATTCATCTTGTTTGAGTAGTATCTATGTATTGGGCAGTCGCTTGTGTGCGAAGGTTGATTTGGATGATCGCTCACTGAGGCTACAGCCCTCAGATACTCGAAAACGATTTGACCAATTTGTTGCTCCTTGTCTGTTCAAATTCGATAATCAGTTGGTTTTCAAAAGCCTACAACAACATAATCAGCGCGCAGATTATTTCTTCTACGATCAGCAGCAACCTCAGTTGTTGTACAGCATCTACGATAAGCAAGCTGCACAAACTGCTCAATCGTACCACAATACAATTGTCCGTCTATATGTTCAAACGCGAGCTACTACGGATGAACAAGCGATTGACTATGGATTTCAACAGGGAAATATCATCGCCGAAGGTAGTTGGGATGGCGATTTAACGAATCTGATTATCAGCAATGAAATTCACCAAGAAGTCGGGTATTACAAAGCCGTTTTAAGCCGACCGTTGAGGGCTACAGCCATAAAATGGAAGAACCAATTTTTGTTATTTGATTTTGTGGCGAAAAAAACCGTCGCTTTTCGTAGTCTATCCGAGCGTGACTTTTTCATATTAAAGACTGATCCTTTGGTTTGGGAAGATCGTCGTAGTCAGTTACTGTTGGATGACGCTAGAGGAAAAGTTTTTTTGCTCGATAAACAAGATAACCTCTATGAACTAATTCAGCGCAAAAAAAGTATAGAAACACGTTTTGTTCAAAAGCTCGTACACACCACTTCATATGCTGCTCAATATGAAGTCTACGAAGATAAGCTGTACTTTATTAGACAGTTGAGCTATCAAAGCCCTATAAATCAATTACGCAGAGTACAACTGAAATAGAGACCCGATTAGCAAGGTTCATAACCCTGTCGAAACATACGCTTTACTATTGGAAGTCAAGATCATCGGCGAACAACTCTAACGGCATAGCAATGCTCAGTGAAGAAGAACTGTACAGATGATGGAATAGACCTTCCAAATTCTATTACTTTTCTTAGCCATAAAGGCTAGCGCACAAGCAAGCATTTTTGAAAGACTCGTCATAGGTATAGAGACGAACGAGCCTATTCCGTTTGCCCACATTGAAATACTCTGATCTGATATTCTAATCATAAGCGTAGGCATTCAGATGGAATTTTAGCGATTCGCGGTTGCAGAAGAATAACAATCCGCACAAGAACATGGCGTCCACAGCGGTTTTGGTAAATCAGAGAAGCGAGTGGAATACGAAAGTTTAGACATATCTATCATACAATACTATGAGATTGAGGTCTTTCAGAATAATCAATAACATTGATATTTCTAAATATAATAATATCTTATTTTGAATATGTTTAAATCAATTATCGTCTTATTTGTTGTTTTATCATTTACGAATTGTAATCGCCATACGATTGTCCAAGATGAATATAGTCCTCTGATTTAGTCTGCCATGCTAGCTCAGAAGGAACAAAACCATGAAGAAGCTTTAGAGTATTTTAAGAAAGCATTCAAAGTTAAAACTCATGAAAATTGTGCGGACTTATTTCATGCAGCGAAAAGTGCTTTAGCTTTAGAGAAAAATTCACTGGCAAAGAGATATATAATTAATGCTATAAAATATACAGCTCCTAAAAGGTCATACTACGACAACTTTTTTAGTAGTTACAAGAATAAGCAACCAATTATAGACATAAGTAATGAATTTGACAATTATAAACAGTTTCACTATGAGAATTTTATTCCAAAGTCAGTTTATGATGAGCTTGACGAGCTAATAAAGAGAGATCAATCTGTAAGACTAGAAGATGAGTTAAGTATAGATAAAATGAAAGAAGTAGATAATTACAATATGAATAGATTGATTAAACTGACGCAAACCTATGGATGGCTAGATAGAGGATGGTTATTACTTTGGCATCAAAGAAGTGGCTATGGGTATAATAATCATTTTTGGAAATATTTCAAACCATTAATTGACGGTGAGATAAAAAGTGGAAAAGTGGAAAAAGGATTTTGGGCATCATTTGAAGATAACTTACATCTACAGAATAAAGGTAAGCAGAAATATGGCACATATTCTAACATAGAAATAGACGATGTACAAAATGTTGATTAAATAAGGTACGACATAAACTTACCACCATTGTGGTATTTGAGTAAAATTTATGGCACACCTCTGCCCGATAACTACGAATATAAGGAAGATATTTTTTGGAAAAACTGAACATCAAAGACACTACGCTCGCAGAAGCCATAGAAAAACCAGGTTTCAAAAAATACTGGAACATTAATAAAGATAAAATCCATGTCTGTAAAGACTGTGAGTTTCGCTACATCTGTAGCGACTGCCGCGCTTACGTAGAAGAGCCCGATGACATCTATAGCAAGCCGCTCAAATGTGGTTACAATCCATATACGGGCGAGTGGTCGGAGTGGAGTACGAATCCGTTGAAGCAAAACACTGAACGAGCGTATAGCATCATCGGCCACAGACGCGCGACGATCGGTCTTCGTTTTTTATTTTGATGGGCGTGGAACACATGAACCATCGTAGAATTTTCTTTTGGATTAAAATAAGCGTTCAATTTTTCGAGTTCCCTGAATGCTTTCGAGCCTACTTATTTGTCATAAGTAATGTATAATTTTGAACGTTGAAATGCCTACAAACATTCTATACTTTTGCACGTTTTAAAATAAATGAAATTTAAATGGCAAAACGAGATACAATTCATTACGCAGTGAGGAATGCATTGGAAAAAGATGATTGGGAAGTGACAGATGACCCTTTGAATGTAAAGATAGAAGGTAGTAGAGGAATTGAGATAGATTTAGGTGCAGAGAAATTTATCGCTGCTAAAAAAGGGAAAGAGGAGATAGCTGTTGAAGTAAAAACATTTGGAGGCGGTTCTGTCCTAAATGACTTTCATACTGCTTTGGGACAATACTTAGATTATCAAGACGCATTAGAAGAAGGAAATATTGATAGAGAATTATTCATTGCAGTACCAGAAGAAGTCTATGAGACTATAGAGAACTTTCCATTTATTCTAAGAAGAATACAGAAATATGAACTGAAATTTGTGGTCATAAATATTAATCAAGAAAAAGTAATCAAATGGATAAAATAGAAAAGTACAAAGACATCATAGAAGAAGAACTAAGCTATCGGAAGGCCGTCAAGATTGCCAACGCGCCACAATTGAAGCGACATTTGATTATGAATGAAGAGCGTACCCAATTCATTCTAATGGACATAGGTTGGTTTAAAAAACGCTATTTGAGTGATGTGATTTTCCATATCGGTATCGTTGATGATAAAGTTTGGCTACACAACAACTTTACAGATATAGATATCGCTGGTCAGCTCGCAAAATCGGGCATCTCCAAGTCTGATATTGTGCTTGCTTTTCTACCCAAATTTATACAAGAGACGACGGAGTATGCGGTGGCTTGAAATGGCTGTGAGCTAGCCCAATCGTTGTTCAATCACTTTCTTTAGACTTATTTCTACATTCATCCAAGCCACAATAACCCAAGTTCAGTTTCCCAGTGCGTTCCTTTTTTTCTTTTTGGATCAATTGTAAGGACATAAATGATTGGGTTTTGAAGTGGGAAAGCTATGATTATTCCTTTCGCGCCACACGCCGCACCACCTCCAGCGTCCCTGCAATGGTCGCCAGCGTAGGCGCGAATAAAAAACCAATACCTGTCAAGAACAAAAGCAGGAAGACCGCACCATTGCCGATTGCTAGTCCTCGATTTCGACGCACAAAACGGATGCTCTCACGAAAAGAAAAATGACGTTCCATGGCAAAGTCGAGATTGCCCGCACCTGCGTAGTAGGCTTGTATCAAGAAAATAAGTGCCGCCGTGAAGGGCGCGAGGACAGGAAAAACAAAACTCGCCAGCAGTAAAATCGCAGTCAACAGCAATTCCCAAAGGATATTTCTACCCGCCAAACTTAGTCCACGCACTACATCTTTCAGCAATTTGGTCATTTGAAAAGGCGTACTGCTGGAATTGCCTGTCAAGTGTTTTTCCACTTTTTCTGAAAGCAAACTCATAAAAGGCGACACCAGCACAATGATGATGTATTTGAACAACAAAAAAGTAAGCACTATAATGAGCAAGCCACTCAAAACCGCACCGACCGTATTGGCGATGCCTTCTCCTCGCCAACGATACCAAGCCGTCGCCCAATCTCCGATATTGTCGGCATAGTTCCAGACGAGGCTGAGTATCAATCCACCAAAGAGCAGACTGAGCAGACCAGGCACAAAAACGTAGAACCAAAGCCCCAGTTTTCGGATCAATCCGAGTGCTTTTCCGTAAGCAATTATTGCGCTGATAAAACCTTGTACCATTTTATGAGTTATGTTTGTGCCTTTTTTGAATGTTTAGAGGGGTACAAACTTTGTAGATTTCGTTAGTCGCATCAGCCTGTGGCAGACAAGTTCTCAAAAACCTTTTAGAGTGGGTTTTTGAGATGCTCTAAGGGGTCTTAGGGGTGAAAAACAGCAAAAATTATTGGTTTTTGCTGTTTTTCACCCCTAAACTCCTCTAGCAAAAAGTTTTTCACCTTAGAAAAAAACTTTTGCGGTTTCTGGATATGAAATCTTCGCTTTTTTAAATTCTATACCCCTTTGAATTTTGGATGCAATATTTATTCCCCATTCATCGTATTTGCAGGTATTTAGTGCTTGCTGCTTGCTTTTGCGACCTAAATGTAGGTGTGATACGTTATGAGTAAGGATTGCAATTACTTAGATCAATCTTTTATAGAATTGTTCAACAGATTCTGAGCATTATAGAACTATGAAAATTTTGATTCTGACAAAAAGTAGCACTTAATTTTTCGCCCAAATGCTTTAAAAGACTTATAAGAAGCCGAAAGATAAAATTATCTAACTCCATCATGGAATAATCGTAAAAGAATATGTCAAAAAATTTATTGATAGTAGAGTCGCCCGCGAAGGCAAAGACGATAGAAAAGATATTAGGAAAAGACTTTACGGTGAAGTCGAGTTTTGGGCATGTGCGTGATTTGGATAAAAATGGCGTAGATGTGGAAAACAACTTCAAGCCGAAATATGTCGTGACGCCTGATAAGAAAAAAGTGGTGAAGGATTTGAAGGATTGGGTGAAAAGAGTGGATCAGGTATGGTTGGCGACGGATGAAGATCGGGAAGGAGAAGCGATTTCATGGCATTTGTGCAAAGTGCTGGGTTTGGATGAGCATTCGACCAAGCGCATTGTCTTTCGCGAAATTACCGCACCTGCCGTCAAAAAAGCGATTCAGCAACCTCGAACCGTTGATCTCAACTTAGTAGATGCACAGCAAGCACGAAGGATTTTGGATCGTTTGGTGGGTTTTGAATTGTCGGAATTGCTATGGCGAAAAGTCAAAGGTAAGCTATCGGCGGGACGTGTACAATCCGTTGCTGTGAAGTTGATTGTAGAGCGCGAACGCATCATCCAAAATTTTGAAGCCAAACCTTTTTATAAAGTCAGCGCGATCTTTGATGTCGAAAATAAGCAAGGCAAAATCGTTGCCCTCAAAGCAGATTTAACGGGTAAAATAGATCAGGAGAAAGACGCAGCGGATTTCTTGAACAAAGCCAATGGCGCGATTTTCAAGATTGACGATATCAAAGTACGCCCCACCAAACGCCGACCGACTGCACCTTTCACTACTTCCACTTTGCAACAAGAAGCGAGTCGGAAATTGGGTTTTTCAGTGAAGCGTACTATGATTGCTGCCCAAAGGCTATATGAAGCGGGACACATTACTTATATGCGAACCGATTCGACGAGTTTGAGTGAAGTTGCTTTGAAAAATATTGCTCAAGAAATCGAAAATAAATACGGCAAAGAATATGTGCATACGCGCCGCTACAAAACCAAGAAGGACAATGCGCAAGAAGCACACGAAGCCATCCGACCAACGCGCATCGTTAATAATTTTGTGCCAGGCGACCCCGATCAGAAGAAATTATACGACTTGATTTGGAAACGTACAATTGCCTCCCAAATGTCCGATGCGGAACTGGAAAAGACGACTGTCAAGATTGGTATTTCGACTTTGAAGGAGCAGCTACAAGCGACGGGCGAGGTCTTGAAGTTTGATGGCTTTTTGAAAGTCTATTTGGAATCAAAAGATGACGATGAGGAAGAAGAAGCGAGCGGTATTTTACCCCCTTTGAGCGTTGGGCAGGTGCTGCCACTGAACGTAATGACGGCAACGGAGCGATTCACACGTCCCCAAGCAAGGTTCACGGAAGCCAGTTTGGTAAAAAAGTTGGAAGAATTGGGCATCGGACGTCCTTCTACTTACGCGCCTACGATCAGTAAAATCATGGAAGCGGGTAGAGGATATGTCGTAAAGGACAGTCGAGAAGGTGTGGAGCGGCAATACACCATTTACGCCCTCAAAAACGGGGAAGTCAAGAAAAAAGCGGAAAAAGAAATCACGGGCACGACCAAAAACAGGCTCTACCCAACCGATATGGGCATGATTGTCAGCGATTTTCTTTCGCAGCACTTTGATGAAGTCATGGACTATGGCTTTACAGCTTCGATTGAGGAAAAATTTGATGTGATTGCGAACGGTAAAGAGGATTGGAAACAAATGTTGGAGGACTTCTACGAGCCTTTCCACGCCGAAGTAGAAAAAACGCTGGAAGAAGCCGCTCGTGCTACGGGCGAACGTATTTTGGGGAAAGATCCAGAGAGTGGTAGAACGCTTTTGGTGCGTATGGCAAAAACAGGAAAGCCCGTTGTGCAAATCGGGAAACCCGAAGAACTAGAAGAAGGCGAAAAACCTAAATACGCCAATTTACGCTACGGACAATCTTTGGAGACCATCAATTACGAAGATGCCTTGGATTTATTTCAGTTGCCTAAAACTTTGGGTAATTTTGAGGATGCCGAAGTTAGCGTAGCGATTGGGCGATATGGTCCTTACGTGAAGCATGGCGATTCTTTTGTTTCTTTGCCCAGGGGAGAAGAGCCCTTGGATGTTTCCTTGGATCGAGCCATTGAACTGATCGAAGAAAAACGCAAAGCAGACGCGCCCGTGGCGACTTATAAAGATTTACCTGTGACAAAAGGGAAAGGACGTTTTGGCCCATTTTTAAAGTGGAATGGCATGTTTATTAACATCCCTAGACGCTACAATCCAGTGAGTATTTCCGAACCAGAAATGTTTGAATTGATTGATGCCAAAGTGGAAAAGGAAGCCAATCGCTACATCCACAATTGGGAGGAAGAGAAGATTTCGGTAGAAAATGCGCGTTGGGGACCAATCATCAAATTCAATAAAAAGAAAGTCAATATTCCGAAGAAGCCCGACGGAAAGCGAGTCACTGCCGCAGAAGCGGCTAATATGAGCTTGAAGGAAGTGAAGGAAATTATCAAAGCACAAATTCCAGATGCTTTTGAGAAGAAAAAGAAAAAAACGACTCGAAAAAAGAAGAAGTAGGTGATTTTGGCTATTGGCTATTGGCTATTGGCTATTGGCTATTGGCTATTGGCTGAACTATTTATATTATAATAGACTTTATGCGTTATTGAAAATCAATGAGTAGTGAGGGGGAATAATGATAATCGGCAATTCCCGATACAAAGAACACGCGAAGAGACTTTTGAAGTTTGTTGTAAAAAAAGATCATTTTTGGTTCAACAAACAGCACCATAGCTAAAAAAACTTCAAAAGTCTAAACTACGATTTTTCAGATTGGGAATTATTGGATGATAATTTGTCGAATTTCCGAAATTCGACAAATTTATACTGTTGTTTCGCTGAAATTGATTTTGAAAAAATACATTTACAGCAGAAAAATTTCAATTATCCCTTTGGACAGAGAGGAAAAATCAAAATTGAAAATTTTGATTTTTTCTCTCTGTCCGAAAGTCTCTCTTTTTGGAAAATTTTATTTCATAAAATTTTCCAAAAAGAAATTTTTTACTGCATAGTCAGAATTAAATTTTGCTGATTATAACGGAATGCGGTGATTAGTAAATGCTGCAATAGCGTCTCATTAAGTGTTGAAATTCCATATACTTCGCTGCTGACGCAGCGAAGGGAACTTCAGGAGGGAGAGAGGAATCGGCAGTAAAACCGCCGATTCCTCTCTCCCTCCAAAAGAATTTTCGCGCCGAAGGCGCGGAAAACCACTGAGTTTGCTGATTTTTGGAGACTTTTTTA
>JBCCRX010000279.1:0-9284 GCA_039201015.1 Bacteroidota bacterium
TAAAAGGGTTGTTAGTGCGATAAAAAATAGACTGAATAGTGTTTTCATTGTTGTTGTTTTTAAATTTTGAAAATAGGTTTGTTTGTTGACGGGGTCGGTTACTCCGCCCCTGTCAATTCTGAGCTACGAAGAAATTAGACGAGCCAGGAAACCGACCGTCTAATGACCAATGCTGTTGACTTAAGGAATAAGATGTTTGAAGTTTCCTAACTTCAAATGCTCTATCTGCTCGTTTCCTAACGAGGATATGCTTTCAGCCGTTAGGAAACGGCTAGATAGTGGTATCAAGTTAGGAAACTTGATACCTCGAACTATTCTTTGTTGCTAAGTCAACAGCATTGGCCTAATGGCTATGATGCGCTTCCAAATGTTGGCGCAGCAAATCTTTGCCGTAATCATTGCCATTCGGTGTGCGCACAATGGTATGGATATGATTTCTAATCGCTTGCTTTCTATCTCCTTTTAGACCGATTGGACCTTGATGATCAAATTCAATCAAAATGACTGGACTGTGGATTCGATAGTAGAAAACGGCTTCTTCATCCGTTGCGCCTACCCATGCAAAATAGGTTTTGTCCAAATGCTTTTTGATTTCCTCCATTTTGACTTTGGCGTGTTCATCCTTCATATTGTTGATGTAGCGTGCAGCCAAATGAAGTAGTTTTTCTTGTTGCTGCTCAGTCATTTCTGAAATGGGTAAGCCTTGATAATCTATTACCAAATTGTCTTTAAATGCCTCTGCCTGAATATCTCTGTGTTCCTTTATTTCGGACAAAGTTGCTTGCTTTTGTTGCTCGGCAGTTAGCGATTGCATCAACTTCAATCCTATGTTTTGTTCGTCTTGAAAGAGCGTATTGCCTTTGTACTTTCCTGTGGTGGCAATGACGGGTTCTGCGCCCATGAAAGTAGGTGTCATCACGACTTGATCGCCCAAAATGAAGTAGTTGATGACCAAATGATGTCCATCTATTTGCCAGCCCCAAGGCTCGGTCATAGAAGGTGTTCCCATGATGGTGAAGTAGTAGAGTTCTTCATCTAAAAATGGATCGTTGTCGTTTAATTCGTGCAGTGTTTGGTCGGTTTTCATGATGTCCTTACTCAATTGTAAACCTTTAGTACTCAATGATTTGTCCATTAAATCAAAAGCCAATTTGCGTTGCTTTTGATTCATTTCTTTGATGCTTACGCCTTGTCGGGTATAAGCTCCATTACCCACATTGCACCACCTTCGCCACTCTTCGTTCTCTAGATCGTAGTGCGCTTTTGTTAGCTGCTCCTCTGTCAGTTCATTGAGGAATGCTTCGCAGGCTAGTTTGATTGGTTGTGTAGAGACACCTGTAGATTGAATTGGGAATAAGCCTTCTTCTTTTCCATTGGAGGTCGTTAGTCCCAAAAAGTCCGCTTTCAGAAATTCGACCTCTCGTTTATCGAATGCTCTTTGATATTCGGGTGGCACTTCTCTGGTAGTCGATGCGGACAAATTAGTCTCTTCTTCTGTGATTTTACCATTGCAGCTAAATCCTAAAGCGGCAATGAATATGAGTAATATTGTTTTTTTCATGTTGTTTTGTTTTGAACCACTAAAGCACTAAGAAGTACTAAGCTTACTTCCCTTCGTGCCTTAGTAGTTTCGTATTCCTAATTTACACGATCAATCAACTGACGCACCTCTCCTTTTATCAAGTCTCCTATCGCTCGCGTTTCTGCAAATATTTCATCTGACGTTTTATTTGGATGAAATTTTTTCATGTAGGCTTCCATTTCTACCTCTGCCATGTATTGCTTCATGTCTTTATAAATATCCGTAGTAGAAACTTCATACGCCTGATCGCTACCAATGGGCAAGTACAAATTAGAGAAATCCCAACCTTCTAGTTTATCATCGGCGATGCGCGCTTTGTGAACAGGCATCCAATATTTTTTCTCTATCTCATAATGGTCATAGCCACTTTTTCCTTTAGAGATAGCAAAGAAATTGCAGACCTGAATTTTGGCATCCATCCAGTTGTCGTCATACATGCCGTCGCGCAATTGCCAAACTTCGTTTTTGACTAAAGTTCTAAGCTCATCAGTACGTTGGACTAATGCGAGCTCTTCTTTGGTCAATAATTTTTCCCAATTTTCAGGGAAATAGGGACTGTCCATAAACTTCGCAGCAGTTGCGTTTTTCCCTAAGTTCTCATAAGTCACATAGTTGTATTCGACATGGCTTCCCATAGGCGAAGTCACTTCAAATAATGACCATCCTTCGATCGCGCCTGCTGCCAACTTCGCTTTGTGAATCTTCGTCCACGCTTTTTCCACTTTCAAGTAGTCTGCTCTATTTTCGGGCTTCACTTTCATGTAGGTGACACTTAGGTAAGTTGGATCATTAAGATCCATTTCTTGTGCTGTAATTGTATTGTTAGTACAGCACAAAATGACTAGGCTGAGGCATAATAATTTGATTGTCGTTTTCATTGTTGTTGTTTTTAATTTGAAAATTTTGAATATATTACAGTTGTTTTCATTTAGCTTGCTGGTGAAAGGCAGCTTTGGTTGATATTTCAGTAGCCTATTGAAGTTTTCCAATAAGTTTTCTATTCTTGTCTAATCACGATGGGTACAAAACCAATTCGAGCTTCTGAAGCTGAAATAATGAGGCTGGGATCAATAGTCACTAGATTGCCACTACTAGGACTTGGAATATACTGACCGTCTATTCTCCAAGAGCGATGTATTTTTTCAACTAGACTTTGTAATCGCCTTTTCTGCGAAGCAGTCATATTCAAATGTTGTAAAGCAGGTTGATCCACAAAGCGATACCAGACGTAGGTCACTCTGGAGCCATCGTTCAATTCCACTGTTCTTTCTGAACCTGATGTGGGAGTATCAAAACAATCTCTATTTTGATTGACGGTGTAAGGAGATAGTGGAGTTTTGGGTCTAAAATTCTGATACGTAAGATTGGTTTCTTCTGGCACTTGATCTGCACTAATCGCCACCATTCGATCACCTTCTTGCTTGAAGTATTCAGGATAAATTCCATGGTTTTGTTCCCACTTTAATCCATAGGCAGCACTACCCATAGTACCCGGACGGAAGGTACTCACAAAATTATCCATATCTGTGATTGGAGCAGGAGTACCGCTGGTAGATATTTGTTGGGTATGAGATAGTGTTCTGGGAGTAGAAGATGGTCTCCGAGACCATTCTAAATTAAAGATGTCGTCAGAATTAGATTGATTATTGAACCATTCGAGCACTGGACCGAATACCGCTCTACTAGAGTAATACTTAACATCTTGCATCAAAGTAAATTCACCATTATTGTCTACAGGATATTGCATTCTTGGAATTTTGGTATAAAGCGTTCCATTATCGTCTTCTGCCTCGAATCTTGGAATAGTGTTCACCTCCATTGAACCGCCTCCCATAATCGCTGCTCTAGCGTCTAGTCCGCGTCCCGCAAGTGAAGGATCAATTTTAGCAATATCACTCCATAGTGTTGGATGCATGAAAACGAGTGGACCTTTAAAGTTCGTAGTATTTAAAAATAACGTCCAAGCATGATTGCCTGTCGGTATTTCATTATCTTTAACCACTCCTGTTAGTTTCCATAATTGCTCTGGTTCAAAATTGCTACAAGGTTTCATCATTGCTACTCCTGCCTCCATATCATATTCCAAACAGCGGTTGCTATTTTCTAAAAATTGGTTGGTCAGCTTGTAATAGCCATTTCCTATCGAAATCAATCTCCAAGCTTGTCCTGTGAAGCCACAGTTCGTCATCAATGCAGCTTTGTCTCTAGAAGTGCCTGAGTTGCCTTCTATGCATTTGCCATCTCCATCGAATAATTCAAAATAGCCATTTCCTTTGTGTCTAATCTTGAAAGCGGTATTGTTGAGCCTACCGCAAGGTTCCGAAGAAATCCCATTATTATTTGTTCTAGTCAAACAACTATTGCTTTTCTCCATTTCAGGCGTTTGGAG
This sequence comes from Bacteroidota bacterium, assembly GCA_039201015.1. Lineage (GTDB taxonomy): Bacteria > Bacteroidota > Bacteroidia > Chitinophagales > Saprospiraceae > JAAUTG01. Next base: position 3,972 of record JBCCRX010000279.1, read on the forward strand.
TTGATAATAACCTTCTAATGGCGTAAAAGGTAATGCCATCCAAGCCGTTCCTAGTAATCCGCTTTCTGTATCTTCTTCAAAAGTGATACCGTCTGGTGGAACGAGGAGACGATTGCTGATTTGAACCGTTCCCATGATATCACAATCTAATGCCTGACCACCAAATTCCCACAAAGAAGTCGCCACTTGATTTTTGTAGCAATTGGGGACTGCATTCAATCTAAACTTAGGCTTACTGGTCATAAAGCGATTACTATTCCAATAGCCTAGCCCGCCTTCAATGGTTTGAAATAAGTCCTTAAACGGGCGACGATTTGTCCAATCTTTGATTCTATTTAGATCAGTATTTAAAGTAATGAAGAGGCTATCGGAAGACCCTGTTCTAACAATTCCTCTGTTTCTCAATATTTCTATCCCACCGTCGAGTTGCGCAGAAGAGAAATTGGGCATCAACGATTGCATTTGCGCTCTTGTAGCAGTTTTCATTTTTTTAGCCTGTAAAACATTGTAAAGGGCAACGGCTTGGTCTTCTTTATCTGCTTGATCTCTTCCGAATGTACCTACAGGACACAAATCAGTCGTCACCCCTTCATTATCAGGATGAATCCAAGTAGAGGGTAATCCGATTTGATAATTATTGATAGGTTTTTCTAGCAAAGACCATACATTGGTGTACCAACTAATACCATATCCAAAACCTACTGCTGGTCGATTGATATTCATGCTAATGTAACCGTATAAACCACCACTATTGATTTGTCCTAGTCTTTCATTGGCATTCAGTTCTTTTTGGAACAATATTCTAGCCCTTTTTTCAACAGATTGGTCTCTAAAAACCCCTAATCTTGAGCCTGTTTCATTCAATTGCAAATAGCCGTTGGTAGCTTTTAATTTTACAAAGTAACTACCGTCCTGTTGCTGCTCCAATGCAAACCTTGTGTGGTCATCATTCGGCTGAAATTTGGTAGCTAGCAAGCGATCTTTACTAATGTCCACATGCCAATGGCGATTACTTGCTACTCCCGTGATTCGCCAAAAACCATCTGATTGTCGCTCTAGCAAATATTTGGTATCTGCTCCTCCTGAACTTTCTTGATCGAGTGCAAGATTTTTGTTTCTTTCTGTAAGATGAGTGTTGTTATCCAAAACTTGAATCGTGTAAGTTCGATTGCTCTCTTGTGCAAACAGCCCACTGGATACAAAAAGGATAAGTAAAAATCCTGTGAGCCAAGTTTTCATTATTGAGTATATCATTTTCGTTTGATTTTGATTGATAAAATCTATAGTAACTATCCGTTACAATCTATGATTGCAAAGTAAAGGGCTTTGCACGTCTACTACCACCACATTTTCATGTGGTTAACTGCCTTTTTAGTGAGAAAAATGAGTAGCTACTCTACAGAAAGTATTGGCGTTGAAGTTGTCTTCAAATGGTTTTCAATACGTTTTGATTATTCTCACTAGACTTTGGACATTTGGAAAACGTATCCTAAAATCGTAAAACAATTTTCAGCCTGAGGCAGATTAAAATTTTTCAAGGTGAAAAATTGTTTCACTCAGGGGATTTAAAGGGAAAAACGTCCAAAATTTAGGGATTTTGGACGTTTTCCCTTTAGAAACCCCTGAGCTTCAAAAAAATCAACCTTGAAAGATTTTTTTGAGGCGAATAATGAAATCTTTCAATTTTGTCCAAAGTCTATTTATTCTCATCTTTCAAGGACAAACTTAGGTAGTGTATCGGAGCAAAATTTGAAAATGTGCATGAACGGAATGTATCTTTACACTAGCGGATAACAAATTGTGCATGAGTGGAATACTTTATGATTTACGAGTCTAAAATGAAAACATGAGACATATTTTAATTTTTGTTAATATATTCATTGCCAGCTTACTATCTGCCCAATCTCCCCTTTTAGATAGTCTTTATCAGCAGCTAGAAGAAGCACCTTCTGTTATCCACGAGATTGATATTTGGTTAGGAATCAGTCGAATTGCAAGTTTTGAAAGGAATATTACTTTGGTAGAAGAAAGTGCAAACAAAGCGATAGCACTTTCAATAGAAAATAATTATGCGAGAGGTGAAATCATAGCTACTTTATTATATCATACTACATTATGTGAATTAGGGGAGGTAGAAAGAGCTACTACTTACTTAAATGCTGCTTTTGAAAAATCCAATCATTCAAAAGAACCTTCTACAAAAGCCTTTGTACTGTATCATTTAGCAGGCTATTACGAAAAATATTATAATGACATAGATACTGCTTTACACTTTCTCCATGAGGCACTCCAGCATGCGAATGAGCATACGTCTTTTAAAGACATAGGAAACGTTCATAAAACTATAGGGCTATGCTATGAATTTATGGGCAAAGATTCCTTAGCACTGCATCACTATGAACTAGCATTAGACTATTTCAAACGTCCTTTTATCCATACACACTTAGGGAGACCTTCTGCCATGCAAATAGATAATGGGCAACTGAATATAGGGCAAACCTATCTCTATATGGGAGAGCTATTTTCTGCATCCCAAGAAGCAGAGAAAGGCATTGCTTATGCACAAAAAGCAGTGGATATTTACGAAGATATAGGGATGTCATCTTATATAGTTTGGTCAAAAGAGGTTCTTGGTAAAATCTACCTTCTTCATGGCAAGCAAGTGCAAGCACTGGAAAACTTCAGGCACGCGCTCTCTCTTTCTGAACTAGGTAATAATCCTGTTGACTTGGGACATATGCACCGATATATTGGTTTGTGCTACGTAAAATTAATGGACTTCCAACAAGGCATGTATCACTACGATAAATCCTTGTCGTTTTTTGAGCAAACTACTGACACATTAAGTATTATTGAGACCACCTTATATATTGGTAATTTATCGAAAACGATGGGACAGGTAGAAAAGGGTAGAAATTATCTTAAAAAGGCCGAACGAATTTCACATCAGATTGGAGATAGCAGTATGCTAGATGTAATCTATGTAGGTTTCGCTCGAATAATGGCAGAAGAACAGCAACTGGAAGAAGCTATTCAAGTCAGTAAAAATGGTTTAGCTTTATCAAGGAAATATAAAAGAGATGTTGCGGAAGCAGAATTATTGACGTTGCTTGCTGATTTGTATATGACATCGGGAATGCTTGATTCTGCTGAGGTTTATGCAAAAGCAACTTTAGATTTAAGCCAACAAAAGCTACTCCTTTTTGAGGAAGAAGATGCTTGGTTGGCGCTTACAGCAATATATGAAAAAGCAGGAGACTATCAGCAAGCATTTGCTGCTCAACAATCCTATTTGGCAATACACGACAGTATCTATACTAGGGATGTCCAAAATATTTTAAGGCAAGAACAGGTTCGTCAAGATGTGAAAACCTTTGAAGCAGAGAAAGAAGCTGCTAGCCTGAAAGCAGAACTGTTGTCGTCCCAAAATCGCTTGTATTTGATATTAGCTTTGGCTCTTTTTAGTATTTTGTTGCTAGGAGGCTATCTGTTTTTTCAATTGCGTAAAACCAAGCAAGCCTTAGAAGCAAAAAACCAGCAATTAATCGAATTGAATGCCACTAAAGACAAATTTTTCGGCATCATTGCGCATGATATTCGGAGTCCCATTTTAGCTCTAGAAAATGTAGGTTCGCAAATGGATTATTATCTTAAAAAAGGGAAAACAGACAAGTTGCAACGGCTTTCTACACGCATAGATACGACTGCCAAACGCTTGACTAGTTTATTGGATAATTTGCTCAATTGGGCTTTGTTGCAGCAAGGCGTCATTCCGCATCATCCTGATGCGATTTCTCTGAATGAAATAGTGGAGCAGAACCTAGAAATGTTCCAGATGAGTGCTAATTTGAAAGACATTGATTTGGAGAATCAATTAACAGAAGAAATCACGGTGCTTGCAGATTCTAGTGCATTGAATACGATCTTGCGCAATTTGATTAGTAATGCCATAAAATTTACGCCCAAAGGTGGAAAAGTCCATATCAATGCGCTCACAGAAAAACAAAACGTTCTCATTCGAGTACAGGATTCGGGCGTCGGGATGAATGAGCATCAAATAAAGTCTATTTTTGCACTGAACTCGAAAAGTCAAAGGGGAACAGCAGGAGAAAGAGGAACGGGTTTGGGCTTGATACTTTGTAAGGAATTGGTTCAACTCAATAAAGGTGCCATTAGCGTCAAAAGCCAGCCTCAGCAAGGATCAGATTTTAATATTACTTTACCATTGGCAGCTTGATTTATGGGAAATATAAAAGTATTAATTGTTGAAGATGAACCGCTCTATGCCGATCAAATTGAGATGCTAATTGATCAGTTAGGCTATGAACATCTTGCCACGGTGGATAATAGTGAATCTGCACTCGAATTAATGGAGCAAAGCCCCCCTGATCTTATCCTGATGGACGTTCGTATTCAGGGCGATTATGATGGGATTGAACTGACTGAACAAATACACGAAAAACTACTTATCCCAACTATTTTTATCACTTCACTTCGAGATAAACTTACCTTCAACAGAGCAAGCCGCACCCAAGCCGTGAATTTTATAGTCAAGCCGTTCAATGAGTTGCAACTGCAAAGAGCCATTGAATTGGCGGTCAAAAAATTAGTGCAACCACAAACTAAAAATACAGAAAAGGAATGGGAAGAAGATGTGTTGTTTAAGGAACATTTTTTCATTAAACACCGACACCGTTTAGAAAAAGTACAGTTAATGGACGTACTCTATTTTGAAGCAGATGGACATTATTGCGGACTCTATTTGCCTCAAAAAAAATATTTACTACGGATGTCTTTAAGTCAACTGAAAGAACGCCTACCCGAAGAACGTTTTCTACAAACCCATCGTGCTTATGTCGTCAATCGTGAGAAGATTGAATCCATTGATTTGCAAGAGAATTTGCTCTATTTTGGGAAACAGCATGTCCCACTGAGTAAGCGGAATAAAGATGCAGTTTTGAAAAGTTTGGATTTTATTTAGGCGTGTACGAAGTCTTGAAATTTTTAACATTTAGTTCAAAGCAATGCTGAATAGCGCTTAAAAATCGTTCAACAAGTATGCTTAAGTTTTTTTCTTCGGACGGAAACACAAATTTTTCCTGATTTTTTGAAGAAAAATCAAGAAAAATTTGTGTTTCCGTCCACAGAGATTTGTTAGACATACTTGTTGAGCGATTTCAGGAGCTTTATTCAGATTTAATTTTTTTGGCTTATCGGGCAATTTTGTGGACACACAAAATTATTCAATTTACTCTCCCCACAAAACCCCTTCTAGAGGGAAATGAAAAAAGTACTTTTTTCATTTTCCACAAA
>JBCCRX010000280.1:0-9251 GCA_039201015.1 Bacteroidota bacterium
ACCCAAATTTTTGAGAATTATCGCGAACTAATACAAGGCGCGAAGAAGGAAGATAGCCTGTGTTAGCTGACTGATGAGCAAGGCAGTAGTAGTTTGGGAGAAAATTAAAAATGGGTAGGGTATTTTTTACAAGTTCCCTTAGTAGGTGTAAATGAACTTGTCCTTTCTTTTTTGCTTTCTTATCTAAAAAATTGCATCTTTCGTACTTATGTGATAAATTTCCTGTTCTCCTTTAGAGATACAATTGCTGTATTCTCTATTCTACGAGGAAAAAAGAACTATAATGATTAACTAATGAAAGCACTACAAATAATACCATTTTTTTGCTTTGCTCTACTTGTTTCATTTCCATTGCCTGCTCAAATGCAGCAGTACATAGATTCGCCTAAAAGAGAAGTACGAGGTGCGTGGATAGCAACGGTAGCAAATATTGATTATCCTAAAAAGCCAACGTCCAATAGTGTTGCTCAAAGAGAACAGTGGAATAAACTGGTGGAACGCCTGAAAAAAAACGGCATTAACACACTCTTCGTGCAGGTTCGCCCTGCCGCCGACGCGCTATATGCCTCTGAATTTGTTCCTTGGTCGCATTTTCTGAATGGAAAACAAGGAACGCCACCCGTGCCTGCTTATGATCCAATGGAATACATGATCGAAGTGGCGCATAGGAATGGAATGGAATTTCATGCTTGGCTCAATCCTTATCGAGCAACTTTCAATTTAGATACGCTCTCCTTGTCTTCTTGGCACGTCTTTAATAAGCACCGAGATTGGGTGGTGCAGTATGGCAGTAAAATGTATCTGAATCCAGGTGTTCCAGATGTCAGAAAGCATGTTGTGAGAGTAGTAGAGGAAATTGTAGAGCAATACAATATTGATGGTATCCACATGGATGACTATTTCTATCCTTATCCAATTAAAAACGTTCCTTTTCCTGATAGCATAGAATACGCTCAATACGGTGAACCCTACGGAAGTCTAGAGGATTGGAGGCGAAATAACATTGATCAATTGATCGAAGCTTTGGCGGTGACGGTGAAAGCTAAAAAACCTTATTTGTTATTTGGAATTAGTCCTTTCGGCGTATGGCGTAATAAAGCAGATGATCCCTTAGGCTCTGATACACGAGCGGGCGCGAGAAGCTATGATGATCTGTATGCTGATATACTGAAATGGCTACAAAAAGGTTGGATAGATTATGTCGCGCCTCAACTGTATTTCAATATTGGATTGGAAGTAGCTGATTACGAAATCTTACTCAATTGGTGGAGAATACATAATTATGATCGAAAATTAATCATTGGGCAAGCTGCTTATAAAGTAGGAAACAATCCAGTGGAAGCATGGCTCGACGGTGGCGAAATTCCCAAGCAAATCATGCTGAACCGACGGTACGATGAAGTTGCTGGAAGTATATTTTTCAGCGCGAAATCATTAATTAATAACTCTTTAGGTGTGGCAGATTCTTTGAGTAAGAATTTCTACAAAGATCGCGCTTTGACGGCTTTCGATTTCCCTGGCGAAATGACACCAGAGCCACCTCGTCTTCTGAAAGTGAAGGGAACACCAGAAGGCGTAAAGGTGAAATGGCGACTCAATGAAGCGGCTGCTACTAATGGTTTTGGACTGCTGCCACCAGATTATTATGTGGTCTATCGCTTTCCGCAAGGTGTCCCTATCGACAAAAGTGATGCCAGTAATATTGTTTTCATATCTGATTTGGACGGCAAATACAATTGCCTCATTGACAAAACGACGACTAATGGAGAGGTATATACCTATGCAATTGCCGCAGTGAATCGATTTCGCAATGAAAGTAGCTTGAGTAATATGATTAGCGTTCGTAAAGAATTGGGCAAAGTGAAGCGATTGAAAGGGAAGAAAATAAAAAGGAAGAAAAAGCAAGCAAGCGAACTGGAGCAGCCTACAAATACTTCTTTCTGATTTCATCTTCTAGAGAAGATCACTTTTCTAAAACCTCTTCCAAAATCTCCATGCCAACATTCACTTGTCCACTTAGCCCTAATTTCACGCGGATGCCTTTGGGTGTGAGATAGACGTCTGTAATATTCAAGTCATCTAAATTACCTTTCAAAACCACGCCCGAAGCAATTTCATAGCGTTCGAGTTGTTGTTGGGTGGTTTTTCGGATTTCTGATAAATTATAATCGACGTAGAAATTGACGTTTTCTCGGATTTGTTTTCGCAGATTACTTTTCAATAACCATGCAGCAGATTTCAGCAAGAAACTCTTGGTATTCAAGGTGAATTTCAGGTCTTTTATATCTACTTTGTTTCTCAATTTGTTGTAGAAAGGTTCTCCTGTCAAATAAACGTTTCCGTCATAACTCCCTGATAATAAAGTTTCTACAACCAGCTTTTCGTCTTGTCCGTAGAGCGAAATATCCTCGACGGTCACGCTGTATTTTTCGGAGCTGTATTGCTCTCCTTTGATGCTTTGCACTGCCAAAGCTTCTGCCTCTTCGTAGGGAATATCCGCCATCAAACGAATTTGAAAATCCTCTTCTTTCACTTCTTGAAAACTAAAAGCAGGCAAAGCGGAAGCATTCAATTGCGGGCGTTCGCCTATCTCCAAATTGGGCTGTGCAAGAATGGAAATAGTCAAACTAATGGCATCTTCTTTGCTGGAAATGGGCGTAACCAAAATCTGCTTCGGATGAATACTCAACCACGTTTTATAATCCCTAGAAATCTCTATGGGCGTTTGTAATTCTTTCCAAGCATTGCTCATCGTTTGTCGCAAATCAAAATTACTTTTTAGCTGTTCGTCAATGGCATCTGTCACTAATTCTCGACTTCTGCGCACGACAATATCACCAACAAATTGAGCTGGAACGCGCACAGGGCCTAGTTTCAGGCTCGGTGCTTCTATCCATTCATATTGCTCCAAGGCAGTCTCGGTCGTTAAGTTCCAAAACTCATCAATATCGAAATCCGTGAAGAAATCTAAGACCAAAGAAGCATCTGCTTTCACTCGACTGAAACCCAAATCTTTCTCTATTTTCAAACCCAGCGGCACTTTGTACAAAATACGCTGCTCTTCCAAACCAATTTCGACTGGATTCAACTGACTAGCTTCTATTTTCAGATCGTCTTGCTCAAAAGTATTGTTGGCTTCCAATGCTTTCTTAATTTCTTCGTTCAGCAAATCCTCCAATTGCCGAATCGGAAGGTTCACTGGAATATTCAGCACCGAATTTTCAATTACTTCTTCTACATAATTATATGATTCTTCGGGTTTTTCGATTTCTTCCATAACAATTTCATCTAAATATTCGGGCGTTTCTTCGTTTGAAGTCTTTGCCTTTTGACTGCTTTTGCAAGCGACTACTCCGAAAATCAATAATAAGACTAAATATCTCCACATCGTGATTTTGTTTATTCATTGGAATCAGCGCGCGTAAATTTAGTTATTTTAGATTATATACTTTATTCGGTGTGCAAAAGTACAAATTCGTTTTCAGCGAATTTGGTCATCGCGCCCATGGCGGACAGGTTTGTTTAACTGGTGATCTGATGGCGTCGTGCTTACCAAATCACCGTATCATCAAATTACCAAAAATGGAAATGTACTTTTTATCCCGTACGCAGTATAGTTGCTCTGATTGATCTACAAGGCGTACGAAATAGGACTATCGTTTCTTCAGATTTTTTCTGCTTGCTAGTAAATATTCCGCTATCTTTACAAACACAGTCGTAGGATATTTTACCCCGAAACCTGTCAAAAGAAGAAAAACTTTGTATCTAAAAATACATCACTCAAATTTTGAAGTTAGTATGAAAAACACATCACTCACCATTCTTTTACTGATCTATTGCGCTGCACTTTTTGCGCAAGAAATTTCTGCTTCCAAACAAGCTATTATCAACTCCGTAGAAAGCCACAAAACGGCACTCATTGATCTAAGCGATCAAATTTGGGGATTCGCAGAAACAGCCTTCGAAGAAACGCAATCTTCTGCTTTGCTCGCCGATTATGCAGAAGAGCAAGGCTTTAGAGTGGAACGCGGAGTAGCTGATCTTCCAACGGCTTTCATCGCAAGCTATGGCAGTGGTAAACCCATTGTTGGCATCTTAGGGGAGTTTGATGCGCTGCCTGGACTTTCTCAACAAGCTGTCCCTGAAAAAGCACCGATAGTAGTCGGACAATCGGGACATGGTTGTGGACACAATCTATTCGGTGCGGGCAGTTTGGGTGCTGCCATAGCCGTGAAAGAATGGATGCAAGCGAATGACATTCCAGGAACAATCCGCTTCTACGGTACACCGGCCGAAGAACAATACTTCGGAAAACTCTACATGGGTCGCGCGGGACTTTTCAGCGATTTGGATGTCTGTTTCGATTGGCATCCAGGGGCAGAAACGCGCGCCAACGTACAAAGCTCACAAGCCCTCGTTGACTTCATAGTCGAATTTGAAGGACAAGCCGCACACGCCGCCCTCGATCCTTGGAATGGACGCAGTGCTTTGGACGGCTTAGAATTTTTCACCATAGGCTTAAATTATCTACGCGAACACGTCAAACCAACCGTGCGCATTCATTACCAAATCCAGCATGGTGGCGATGTTGTAAACGTCGTACCTGACTACGCGAAAGTTTGGGCGCGGGTGCGCGATGCCAAGCGAGTGGAAATGGATGTGGTCTATGAAAGAGCAAAAGAAATCGCAAGAGGTGCGGCAATTATGGCAAATGTAGATTACAAAATCACTTTGGTGTCTGGCTTGCACGAACTGGTCGTCAATCGAACGGGCGCAGGCGCATTGCAAGCCAATTTGGAGCTTTTGGGCGATATTAATTATACCGAAAAGGAACTGCGATTCGGAAAAAGCATACAAGCAGCTACAGGAAAACCGCTAACGGGCATGGACGCGAGCATCTATCCGCTAGAGCGCACTCGTGAGTATCCCAATGGCGGCTCTACGGACGTAGGTGATGTAAGTTGGCAAGTGCCTCAAATTGGGCTTTCCGTCACCACCGCGCCCGTCGGCACCCCTTGGCATTCTTGGGCAGTCGTTGCTTGTGGCGGCATGTCGATTGGTCACAAAGGCTTGGTCTATGCTTCCAAAGCACTTGCCATGACTGCCGTTGATATGTTTGAGCAACCTGAACTACTGAAAGCCGTGCAAGCAGAGTTTAAAGAACGGAGAGGAACGGATAAGTACGAACCTATTTTGCCAGAAGGCCCTGCGCCGATACCGAATAAATAGGATATTGCAGGTTCACTTTTACACACTTTCTTTCTATGCAATGTCTGAGAAACAAAATTACATTCTTGATCTTTTGAAAATATCGTTAACTACTAAAATCTCGTTTGTTTTCGTTTGCAGGGAGGTCGAGTCCCTCCAAACGAAAGCGAATGAGATTTTAATAATTAGTGATGCTTGTCTAATGATATTCGACCAAATGAAATCATTTAGAACCTAAAATTTTAAAAATTATTAATGCTTGAGGACACTCCAAAAAGTAAGATGATGTCCCATTTTGATCCTAAAGCAAAATTGGATCAAATATAAATAATTGATTATCATATCTTTAAATTTATCAAATTTCCAAAATTCGACAAATTATCTCCTTTTTCAGTTTTTCGGAGTGCACTCCTTCTTGAAATTTTATTCCTATCCAAAACTCCCTTTTTGGAAACTGATTCCTTAACATATGAAATGTAATGATTTATTTTATATGTTATTGTTAATTAGTTAGTTTTGCATTTAATCGACTACTATCAACATTTTAAAATCGCCTTATTATGAATTTGAAGATGCTTTTCCTTATCGCCTTCCTCCTTATTTTTCATTTGGGCAGGAGCCAAAAGCTAGTGCAAGATGTGAACGATGTTTTGATAGGTTCCCAACCTCTTGTTTTGGAAAGTAATAGCGACCGTGCCTATTTCGTAGCAGATAGCGATGAATTTGGAAGAGAAATATTCTGGACAGAGGGCGAAGAAACTGTCTTGCTCACTGATTTTTCAACGCAGCAAGATGATGCACGCTATTACGATCTCTATCTATTTGAAGATTATATTTTGGTATTTTTATTGAGACCCCAAAAAGAGCAAGTAGAGCTGTGGAAAATTTTTAATGAAAGTAAGCAGAAATTATTATTGCAAACATTCAGATCCTATCATAAATCTTACCTACTCAATGATTGCTTGTATTACTTTTCTAGAAATCGCAATCGTTCCTTACAATTCTGGAAGACCTATGGTACAAAAGAAAGTATTCTTCTATTCAAAGAAATCCCAAACGCACATAATTTGAGAAACGTAATTGACTTTAAAGATATGCTATTCTTTAGTATGAACCATCCTGATTACGGAGAAGAGCTTTGGAGATCAGATGGCACAAATGAAGGAACTGTGCTGGTCAAAGATATTGAACCCGATGGGAGCTCCAAAGTCTCTTCTTTCTGTGAATACAAAGAGTCCTTATATTTTCAAGCATACACAAAAGAATACGGATATGAGTTCTGGAAGACAGATGGAACTAAAGAAAATACGCTATTGGTAGCGGATATAAATCCAGGTACTAATTCGAGTTCTCCCAGACAAATAACTGCTGTAGGAGATTTGTTGTTCTTCACCGCTTCGGATGGAAGAACTGGATACGAGCCTTGGGTGAGCGACGGTACTGCTTCGGGTACTAAATTACTCAAAGATATAAACATGACGCATAACTCTTCGCCAAATGGCTTTGTAGCGTACAATAACAATGCCTACTTTTCTGCTTATCATCCAAATCATGGCACAGAGCTGTGGCGATCAGATGGAACTCCTAGTGGAACATATCTGGTCAAAGATATAGACGGCACCAACAAAAGTGCTGTTCCTTCTTTCTACTACAAAAATAGAATTGTTCACAATGGACTCCTCTATTTCAAGGCAGGAGATTTCGATGGTAAGGCAGGAAGACTATGGCAAACAGATGGTACTTCTTCAGGCACTCGTTTGGTAGTAGATAGTTTGTTTGATCTCAATTATTCGCTGGAAATGAATAGATTAGGGGACGATATGCTACTGGCTCTTGCGAGTTCATCAGCAGGAGATGAACTTTGGCGGTTTTCACCTAACCAAAATCAATTTACTGCTCTTACGCATCTTAATCAAAGTAGAACTTTCTCCGCAGATATAGTCTATTCATTGACTGCCAATAAAGGAAAGTTATTCTTTTTTGCCGATCATGAATACTACGGAAAAGAACTATGGATATTAGATACCTTGAGCAATCATGCTCAATTGTTGAGGGACTTAAGTCCGGGACCGTCTTCTTCTTACTTTGTTCATTTAGCAAGAGAAAGGATACTGACACTGGAAAATGGATATGTATTTTTCCTAGCAAATCCTAACAGCTCAGGCGCAGCTTTGTGGCGTAGCGATGGAACATCAGAAGGAACGATCTATCTAAAAAGCACTAGTGCTACTGCTTATGCTTTATTTGATAAATTTGATGAAGCGATTTATTTTCCTTCAAAAACGCCCGACGGCAAGGATGGACTATGGAAAACAAACGGAGAAGTAGGTAGTCCTGAACTCTTAAAAGCTTTCAGTGGTAAGATTGCTTTGTCCTCTGCTGCATCTAGCGATCGATTGTTTTTTACTGCGGATGATGGTATCCATGGCTTGGAGTTGTGGATGACTGACGGGACATCACAGGGGACCGTAATGGTTGAAGATATAAACCCGTCTGGTGACGCTTCGCCAGAAGATATATATGTTATTGGTGACCAGGTGTATTTCTCTGCTTTCACAGAAGAGTATGGGAGAGAGTTGTGGAGGTATGATTCGCAGTCTGAACAAGTAGAATTAATGAAAGATATCAGTAGGGGAAGTGGAGGTTCCTATACTAGCCCAATGTTTGAAATAGAAGGAGCTTTATTATTCACAGCTGAGAACAAGCAGTACGGAACTGAATTGTGGAAAACAGAAGGTACTGCCATATCCACAGTATTGCTCAAAGACGTCTATCCTGGCTCACATAGTGGCTTAATAGGATCTAGTTACGATACGTATGCTGATGGAAAAACAGGCTTCTTTGGTGCAATTTCCCCCAGAAATGGACAAGAAGTGTGGACAACAGATGGCACTGCTGATGGAACGACACAAGTCAAAAATCTATCTAGGGGTAATTTTTGGTCGTCACCATTTGGATTCTATCCTATAGGCAATGGAAATATCATATTCACAGCGAATACAGGAGGAAATAATACCAGCAAAATTTTTGTTACAGATGGAACGGAAGCGGGCACATTTGAATTTACCCAAGCAGTTGATTTCAATGTGCAGCCCTTTGGCTTTACTCGGATAGGAGACAAAATCTATTATACTTCTGGAAATGATGAGATCGGTCGGGAACTCTGGTCATTTTCTATTGATGTTTGCAATCAAAATACAATAAACTTTGACAAGACACAAGGTGGTGGTATCTATCAAGCCGCTGACCAAGTCACCCTCTCTGATAAAACAGAAGATCACTCTTCGCTGGTCGTGAAGGCGGGATACGAAATCGTTTTTGAAGCAGGCTTTGAAACTGCTGATGATGGCTGGCTGACTGCGTTCATAGAAGAATGTGTGGAAGCAGACGAAACAGTGGGAGTAGAGCCAAGAGAAGAAGAGATAGTGGAGCAAGTAACGAAATCTGTGCTTCGGTGTTTTCCTAATCCTGCTAATGTCAGCACTAAAGTACAATATGATTTGTCAAAAACAACTCACGTAAATATCAGCATTTACTCTATGCTAGGAGAGCGAATACTTAGCCTTTTTGATGGTCAACAAATAGCAGGATCACACGAACTAGAATGGCATATCTCTAAAGTGATGCCAGGTAATTACTTTATCGTTTTGCAGGCAAACCATTTAACAGCGGTTCAGCAAATAACAGTTATTGAGTGAAGCAAGGAGATTTTGATGTTCGGTAGTCCTACAAATCGCCGCTATCGTCTCCGCCTCCCGCCTAGGGCGGACACAGTGGGGTGGACAAGTTTGCTGATCTGTTTATTGCACAGATTCCCTTGATTTTACTCTTTTTGGTCAATGATTATCCGTTAAAAATTTCTGATTGTAACGTTTTACGGTGAAAGAAAAAAGTCTCTAAAAATCAGCAAGTTGAGGTGTTTTCCGCGCCTTCGGCGCGAAAATCCTTTTGGAGGGAGAGAGGAAACGGCGGGAAAAAAGCCCCTTACACCATCCCCCCGCGCGTTCACAAACCAGCGGCAGAGGCGCAGTATAAAGAATTTA
>JBCCRX010000281.1:0-9222 GCA_039201015.1 Bacteroidota bacterium
AATTGTACCTGTTGGAATTGAAACAAATGGAGGGAACATCACAGGATCAATTGATTTGACTTTGAATTGTACCCATTAGAATGGAACCCCATCCTAATCATAGTAAAGCGCCATTACTTGTTGGCTTTGCAGAGCAGTGGAGGGCATCAATGAAAAAGCTAAGTGCTTATTTAGGTGCTGAGTTTTGAGTCGAATACACCTGACGACAATAGGTTGACATTTGGTTGTAGCCGAGCAGTAAAGAACCATGGCTGCCCGATCACCATTTTCAAGCACTCACAGTTTGTTGGGTACCAACCAATTATTAATTCCCAAACAATTTCCAAGCCTTTTCTTGGTTTTTGATGCAGTCCATCTCCTTCTTCATCCGCTCCAAAGCATAGACTTTATCTATCATTTCTTGGTATTCTTTTTGGGATTCACTTCTAGCCGTGATACCGCCACCACTTTTGTAGTACAATTGATTGGCTTGTCGTTCTATGAATCGAATCATTACCGCACTTTCCACGCTGCCATTTTCGTAGTAGCCAAATACGCCCGTGTAGTAGCCACGCTCGTAGTTTTCTGCTGCTTTAATGATCTCTAGCGTTTTGGGTTTGGGTGCGCCACAGATAGAACCCGCTGGTAGTAATTGCCTGAAAATATCGCCCAAATATGCGGTGTAATCAGTAGGCAATTGTCCAACAATTTTGGAACTGACTTGCAGCAAATCTTTTCCCCAATTGTGAATGCGATCAATATAGCGAAAGCGATCAACCCGCACTTTTTTAGCCACTTGACTCAGATCATTGCGGATCAAATCTACTATGGTATGATGTTCGGCCCGTTCTTTGGTATCTTCCAATATTTGTTGTTTGGCATTGATTAAGTTGGCGTTGATTGTGCCTTTCATTGGGAAGGAGGCAATTTGTCCGTCCTTGATTTGGATGAACGATTCGGGTGAAAAAACGGTAAATTGATCTTTGAATAACAGTCGGTAAGGAGCTTGGCTGTATTCAAATATTTGCCGCAAGGATAAATTGGTATCAATGGCGGTCGGAAAGGTCAAATTGGTGAGAAAAGAATCGCCCAACCGAAGATGTCGCTGCACCAAATCAAAGGCTTTTTTATATTTGATGTAATCGATGGGAAATTTATTGAAAACGACGTATTCTGGTAAATTGGTGATCGGGAGGAAATTTTTTTTGCCTTGAATATTGAAAAAAATATGCTGCTTGGCTGCTGCTCCCAAAGGCAAAATGATAGGCTGTTTCAACTCAAAATCTAAAAGGAATAGAAAAGGAATGTTGCGTTTCCCATATTCGTTCATTTTTTCTATCATAGATATTTGTTTATTTAATGATTACTGTTTTCACTCCTAGCCGTCAACTTACAACAGCACGCAAAATTTATAAAAAATTGATAATCGGCTATTTACAAGACAAATTACAAAACATAACTCTCTAACTGTCAGCACTTTGCGTTCTCTACGTCCTTTGTGGTTCAAGAATTACACGGACTATTAAACCTATTCATCCTTTGGATAAAGTAAATGCAAAGATCAATACTTTGCATGATGCCGCGAAAAGCACTTTGCTCATTATCTTTAGCTAAAATGGGCTCTTATCAAGGCATACTTCGTAATGATAGACCAATAGACAAATTTCAACTTTCCTAGGACTACTAAATTTTGAACCGTATCAATTTGTAGAGCGTTCAGTCATTCTATCTCAATTTCTTATTCTTCAATACTCCACGCCGTACAATTCCATTCCTTAAAAACAGTTAATTAATTGCAAAGCAACTCTTAGAAGTGTAACAAAAGAAACAACTAAAGCGTCCAAATGATGCTCCTTATCATTCAACAACTCAGCACGATTAAGATTTGAATACATTGAAATACCTACTGCTCTTCCTTTGTCTTTGTGCTTTTGGACTGCTACAAGCCCAGCAAATTAGCGGCTTTGTCTATGATGATGAAGACGCGCCTATTCCTTATGCCAACATTTTTATTCAGCAATTGGAGACAGGAACTTCTACGGATGAAAATGGCTATTATTATATGGCACTTGATCCTGGAGAGTACAATTTGGTTTTTTCTGCGCTGGGCTATAAATCAAAGAAAGTCAAGCTCTTTGTAGGGGATGAAGGCGTAGAGCGGTCCATTATATTAAAATCTTCTAGCGTTGAATTGCAGGAAATTGTTGTGAAAGCTTCCAAAAAAGACCCTGCTTATGCCATTATCCAAAAAGCAGCGGAGAACAAAAAGAAATTTTTGAAGCAAGTAGAAAGCTATCGCACCGAAATCTATGTGAAAGCTACCGAAGAAGTGGAGAATCACTTACTGGAGAAGGAAAAAAAGGAAGAAGTAGTGAGTATAGAGACAAGTCCAGAAGAAGATCCATTTGAGTTAGCAGAAGCCGAACAAAAGGAAAAACTGCCCAATATCAATTTGCTGGAAATGCAATTGACCTTAAATTATCAGCAGCCCAATCGCTACAAAGAAGAGCGCAATGCCTACAAAGCTTACGGCACAAAAGCAGGACTTTACGTGCCTCGCTTCGGTCAATCTGATATGAATTTTTACCGCAATTTGATTCATCCGCAAGACTTAGTGGAAGCTCCGCTCATTTCTCCCATTAGCAAGACTGCTATTCTTTCTTATAAATATAAATTGATCGAAAGCAAGGAAGAAGAAGGCGTTTTGGTGCATAAAATTAAAGTCATACCGAGGAAATCGGGCAATTCTACCTTCAAAGGATTTATTTATATCAATGAAGGCATTTGGAACATCAATCGAGTGGATTTAGAGTTACCAAAGGGCGGATTGAAATTCTACGACCAATTTAAGATCAAACAGAATTACGAGCAAATTGCTGAAGAACTGTGGATTCCTTACCGACAGGAATTTTATTATGAGACTAAACAAGGTCGTAAACAAACTTTCAAAGGTAATACGCTACTTTTTTACAAAAATTACGAAAAAGATTACGTTTTTCCAGACAAATTTTTCGGTAATGAAATCGCAGTGACCACTCAGGCAGCTTACGAAAGAGATTCGACCTATTGGAACCAAGTACGCACTGAACCTTTGACGGGAGAGATTAAGAAAATGGTGGCTTATCGGGACAGTGTGGAAGCTGTTTATAATAGCCCTGAATACAAAGACTCCGTCGATCAAGCTTTCAATAAGGTGACGTTTCTAGAAATTGTTTGGGATGGCGTTTCTTTTCGAGATCATCGCAAACAACATCAGTTTTTTGTAGGTTCATTGCCTTCGCTTATTGATTTTGAAGTAGTTGGTGGTTTTAGAGTCAATCCTTATCTTTCTTACTTCAAAAAATGGCAGGACGAGCGTCGATTATACATTACGCTTTCTAATAGTATTGGCTTGCGCAATCAAGACGTACAAGGCAATTGGTATCTCTGGCACATGTATAATCCTAAGAAAGTAGGAAGCATGTCGGTAGATATTGGGCGTGATTTTCAGTCCATCAACCCTTATGATGCTTTCCTTAATCAGCTCAATGTGTCTAACTATATTTTGCGGGATGCAATTCGTTTGCGCCACCGTATTGAGTTGTTCAATGGCTTTTTCTGGAACGTCAACTTGCGCTATGCAGACCGCAAATCCATCAGTGGCTTCGACGGCAGGAGTTTTCTCAACGAATTTGAGTTTATAGAACAAGAAGCGGTACTAGAGTTTGAGCCTTACCAAACCTTTATTTCGAGCTTATATTTTTCTTATACGCCTTTCCAAAAGTTTATGACTGAACCCAATCGAAAGGTGATTTTAGGCAGTAAGTGGCCGACCTTTACCCTACATTATCGCAAAGGTTGGGACGGACCACTGAGCAGCGATATAGATTTCGATTATCTAGAGTTTTCGATCTCGCAGGATGTGCAAATGGGTACAATTGGAAATAGTAAATACAAAGCAGAAACTGGCAAATTCATTAATTCAAGAGACTTACCCTTTGTTGACCTGAAACGCTTTCGTGAATCTGACCGTTTCCTTTTCTCCGATCCTCTAAATTCTTTTCAATCCCTCAATCAATCCTTTGCCGCTTTGGATTTATTCACAGAAGTCCATCATATTCATCACTTCAATGGTGCTTTGGTGAACAACATTCCGCTGGTGAAAAAACTACGCCTTCGGGCAGTCATGGGAGCAGGTTTTCTGTGGACCAAAGAAGGATTGGTTATCAATCGCAATGATTTGACGCAAGCCGTTGTCCGAAATTTTCGATACCAAGAAGGTTTTGCTGGACTAGAACGCATCTTCAAATTGGGTGCGCGTCGTCGTCTGCGCATTGGTGCTTACGGCGTCTTTGCAAAAGCAAGCAACGGACCTGCCACTTCTGAGTTTAAAATCTCCTTCGATGTCATTGATACCTGGGATAGGAATTGGGATTTTTAAGCGATATGATCGCCAAATTGAAAATAGATAATTTAAAAAGGCATTCAAATATTTGAGTGAGAAGACAGATTTAAGAAGTCAGGTGCAAGTACACTGTAAACTAAGTTTGTTTGCATTTTAGATGGGGGAGTTTGAGGGAGAAAAAAGGTTTTTAGGAAAACCCTTTTTTCTCCCTCATCCCTTGTTTGCCGCCGTCTTCGACGGTGGTAGAGGGTTTTTTTGAAGCTCGAAATTCTAAGGAATTTCTTGCTTCTCAAAATTAAAACAAACTTATTTTACAGTGTACTAGTATTTCGCTGACTTATCACCCACCAAAGTTGCTGCAATGAACTCCCGAATATGCTGGTTTGCCGCTTCTAAATCCTCTTTTCTCAAGTACATCATGTGTCCGCTCTCGTAGCCTTTAAAACTTAAGCGATCTTTCATACGACTGCTTGGATCAAGTTGCCACATTGTATATTTTGCATCAAAATAAGAAGTTGCGCCATCGAAATAGCCCGATTGTATCATAACGTTGAGATAAGGGTTTTGCGCCATAGCTTGTCGTAGATTTTCTCCCGTTTGGTCATTGCTGCGATCCCAAGGACGTACTGGTCCGAACATATTGTATTTTAAGTCGGTTTGATAGCCTAATTCTTCCCTCAAATAGTAATTGATGGCAGGGGTGAAAGAATGCAACCAAGAGGTCAGTTCCGAGTTGTAATCAGGACGATCACCCGCCGATTTTTTATCAAGTCCTAGATAACGTGAATCCAATCGCCCTACTGTGTAGCCCCTATCGCGCAAAAGTTCTTTCCAAAAAGAATAGGTAGAGACATTCAGGTTGTTTTGTAATACAAACTCTTCCGAAAGACCAGCGTATTTTGCCATCATACTAGCAGCTTGCTTTCTTTCGGACTCTTCCACAAAGCCGCCTTTTGCCATGACAGGAATCAGTTCATTGATGGTATATTCTTCGACTATTGACAGATAATGTTCGAGCTTTTGATTTTGAAACTCAATATCTAATTTATTATGATACCAAGCCGCTGCTGCAAAATAAGGTAAACGGTTAGCTGCCAAAACAGGACCGTCGCGTTTGATGCCTAAATCTGTTGGAGATACCAAGATCACACCATTGAGATACATCCATTCTTGATTTTGTAGGGCTAGTGCCAAGCCCGAAACTCTTGTTGTTCCATAGCTTTCACCAATTAAGTACTTAGGCGAAGTCCAGCGATTGTTCCTGGACACAAAAGTACTGATCCAACTCGCTAGGTATTTAATATCAGCATTCACGCCGAAGAACATTTCCTTTTTTACTTCTTTGTCCAAAATTCTGGAGAAACCTGTATTTACTGGATTTACAAAGACAATATCTGCTACATCCAAAACCGAATAAGGATTGGATTTCACGCCATAAGGTTGCACTGGATAACCTTCGTCGTCCACTTTTAGTATGGTAGGACCTGTGTAAGCCAAGTGCATCCAAACGGAAGCAGACCCAGGACCGCCATTGAAGGAAATAAGCAGTGGACGTTCCGAACGATCTGAGATGCCATCTTTGGTGTAGTAAGTATAGAAAAGAGAGGCCATCACTTTTCCTTCCTCATTCCAGACAGGCTGTGTGCCGCATTGTGCAGTATAGTTGATTGGTTTTCCTTTGATACTACTTTTGTGCTTAGTGATGACCACCGAGTCTGCCACTAATCGCATATCGCGCTGTCCGTGACCTGCTATAAAAAAAGATAGCAGTAAAAATGTGAATAATAAGTATTTCATTATGTTGTTTGTTTTGAAAAAAGTGTGCTGCAAAATAAGGTTTTGTGTTGACTTGTCATATTCCTCAAATCATCTACCTTTGGCGGCGAATTTTTTTAATCAAAATTAACAATTAGTAACGCTAAGAGCTTGTCCGTCTCGTTTCTCACGAGGTGGTCAATTTGCTTCAGTAAAAAATCCTCCTTTATGAACAAGCAACAACATCTAAAAATCCTAAAGATAGGAGGAAAAATCCTAGAGAATGAATTAGAATTTGGGACGGTTGCGCAAACCTTTGCGAATTGGGAAAATCCCAAAATATTGGTGCATGGCGGTGGTAGAAAAGCAAGTACAGTGGCAAAACGCTTGGGAATAACGCCCAAAATGCACGAAGGCAGACGAATCACGGATGATGCAACATTAGAAGTCGTGACGATGGTCTATGCAGGTTGGATGAATAAAAAGGCAGTCAGTCATTTACAAGCTTTGGGTTGCAATGCGCTAGGATTAAGTGGTGCTGACCTCAACAGTATCCAAGCGCATAAACGCATCGTAGAAAGCATAGACTACGGTTGGGCAGGCGATATCAATGCGATCAATACAAAAGCCTTGCTTCCATTGCTTCAATTGGCTATCACGCCCGTTTTTTGTGCAATCACGCATGACAACAAAGGGCAACTATTGAATACCAATGCCGATACGATTGCAGCATATTTGGCAACTGCCCTAGCAACTTTTTACACGGTGCAATTGCACTACTGCCTTGATAAAGCGGGCGTTCTCCTCGACGCAGCGGATGATACTTCTCTGATTGAACAGATAAATCCTGAAAGCTACAAAAAATATAAATTGGAAGGCATCATAGCAGGCGGCATGCTACCCAAATTAGACAACGCTTTTGCTGCGCTGGATGCGGGTGTCTCGGAAGTGGTATTGAGCGGTGTTGACAATCTAGGAAAAGGCACAAAAATCAGAACAAAATATAATAGATAAGAAATTAGATGCCAACGCTCCTGTACTTTTTCTTACCACCCATTATTATCCACAATTAATTCGGCTAGGTCGTAAATCATAACATCGTTTTCTTTACCTGCTCCTTTCAACCCGTCTTGTAACATGATGGTACAGAACGGGCAGTTGGCGGCTAGAATCTCCGCACCACTTTCTGCAATATCAGCAACGCGCGCTTCATTGACCCGAATTTTGCCAGCTTCTTCTTCTTTGAACATTTGCGCCCCACCCGCCCCACAGCACAAGCCTTTTTTTCTGCTTCGTTTGAGTTCCACCAACTGATTGTCCAAGGATTCTAGTACAGATCGAGGTGCTTCATAAATCCCATTTCCACGTCCCAAATAGCAAGAATCGTGATAAGTAATTTTTTTTCCATTAAATGCCCCGCCACCTTGCATTTTTAGACGTCCAGTATCAATCAATTCTTGTAGCAATTGCGTGTGGTGTATGACTTCATAATTGCCACCCAATTCGGGATATTCGTTCTTTAAAGTATTGAAACAGTGCGGGCAAGCGGCTACGATCTTTTTGACTTCGTAGGCGTTCATGACCTCAATATTCTGCAAAGCCGACATTTGAAATACAAATTCGTTTCCCGCACGTCTCGCTGGATCGCCCGTACAAGCTTCTTCATTGCCTAAGATTGCAAAATCTACGCCAACTTCATTCAATATTTTAGCAAAAGCCACCATGATCTTTTGCGCTCGGTCGTCGTAGCTGCCCGCGCAGCCGACCCAAAACAGAAGTTCTGGCTTTTTGCCTTCGGCAGCATATTCTGCCATCGTTGGTATGTGCATAAACTACATTGTTTAGTGTTGTTTGAGGTTGTTTGTTATGGTTTGAGGTTGTTTGAAATAGTTCAGTTGAAGATAAGCATCTAATTATCTATTTATATTTCGTTCCTTTCAGTTCAGATTGCTTTAGATAGTTGATGAGGTTTGTTATTTTAGTTCCTATCTTCTGAGATAAATTAAATAGCTGTTTGAAAATATCCTCTGATAGGTGTTTTCGGTCACTTGCTCTGAGCTGCGATCGTAGTTCATCATTTGAAGCCCTTGCAATGGCAAGAAATTGAATGAATTCTTTATTGCCGCCTCTTCCAAAACCTTCTGCAATATTGTCCATAATTGAACCTGCCGATCTATTGATTTGATTTTTTAGTCCATAGTCATTCGCAAAAGAGCCTAAGTTTGAATGCTTCCATATTCCATTTGAAAGTTCTCTAGCTAGTGTCTAAACCTCAATGTCTTCAAATTTTCTAAATGTCGCCATATTAATTTATCTGGATTGAACAATACCAAACTACTCCAAACAATATCAAACTATCAAGACATCCACCACCGTCTTTAAGCCCACAAACATCAATTCTCTACCTGCCGTGGTAATAAAATCTTCTTCCTCATCCACCAAACTATCTTCAATGAAAGCCAAGAGGTCTTCTTGTGGCGTTTCTTCAAAGAACGGATTTAGCATTTTCCGAAAATCTTTTTTGTGTCCAGCTTCTATTTTTGCCCAATTGGACTCTTCCGCTAGCCCGATATCTTCCTCCTCCACAAGCTTCGCCTCTAAACGAGTTTTCGCGATGGATTGGTGCAAAATCCATGCCAAATATATGAAATAAGTTTGCTCATCGGGGGTTAATAATTCAAATTGCTCACTCACCAAATAGGCGAGCAAAAAAGGCTGTTCTTCGCCCAATATTGCGATCTGTTCCGCTTTCCCTTGCTCTGATTGGGAAACGACTTCATCAATAATTTGCTCTGATACAAACTTCATAAACGCAATTCCGTTTCAATAAAGGTTTTCTATAAGTTTATTTAATAACTCATGTTACACAAGTAGTACCTTAGTCTATGTTATTCGCTGATCTCTGAGATTGGCGTGTTTTGAATTAGAGTGGCTGTCAGCCTCACGCCTAAGGCGGACACGGTGAGGCGGACAAGTCGAAGCCACTCTAATTTATGAAATTTTTTTCGGAGCGAGGCCCAATTTTTGGTTTAGCTAAAAATTGGGGGGCGCCGGGAATAAATTTAATAAAAAAACTACGGTGGGTCAACCCCCCATTTTTAAAA
>JBCCRX010000282.1:0-9133 GCA_039201015.1 Bacteroidota bacterium
TCTGGCTGATGAGTATTTTGCTAACGATAAGTGGTGAAAAAAGGGGCATAACAAAATCGAAGTATTAAATTCAAACAGCTTCTTGGAGAGTAGATAAAATATAACCTACCCACCTTGTAGCTTTATTTTGCGCTCCTGCTACCTTGGAAAAATACGCATTATGCTACGGCATAAGTCCGTTTTTTCCACCTTGCATATGAACAAACTAAAACTACCATTTTGGGTATCTTATTTATTACCTACTTCCTTAACTTAACAGTAAGTACTGAAACTATTGCGATTAGTCCGAATTACTTACCTATATTTTCCATGCTGAAACTATTGTCATTGCTGCAATCTAAATAGGTAGTTATTTAACGCTTGTACTACGAGAATGAAAAAACACAGCAACAAACAGCGATTTCCCATTTCACTAGAAAATATCTATCGAGCAAAGGTCCGATTGCGCGGAGTGGCGGATCATACGCCTTTGCAGTACAATCTTAGGCTTTCAGAAAAATATGAATGTAATATTCTACTGAAAAGAGAGGATTTACAAGTCGTTCGTTCTTACAAGATCAGGGGGGCGTACAACAAAATGTCAAGTCTATCGAAGGCAGATTTGGCAAGAGGAATTATATGTGCTAGTGCGGGCAATCATGCACAAGGGGTCGCTTTTGCTTGTTGGAAAATGGGAGTGAATGGTAAGATATACATGCCCTCGGTGACACCCATTCAAAAAATTGAAAAAGTGCGCTTGTTTGGTAAGGAGCAAGTGGAAGTCATTTTGGAAGGGGATACTTACGATGATGCTTATGCAGAAGCCAAGCGCGATGCAGAAGAAAATAATAAGATCATTATTCATCCTTTCAATGACCAATGGACGATAGAAGGGCAGGGCGTTGTCGGGCTAGAAATTATAGAGGATACGCAAGTGGAAATTGATTATCTATTTGCGCCCATTGGAGGAGGAGGTTTGATTAGTGGTGTAGGAAGCTACTTCAAACAAATCAGTCCCGAAACGAAACTGATCGGAGCAGAGCCAAGAGGAGCCGCCTCCATGAAAGCGGCATTAGCGGCTGGGAAAGTGGTTCGATTGGAAAGTATTGATCCTTTTGTGGACGGTGCGGCGGTGAAGCAAGTCGGAGACATCACTTTTAGTATTTGTGAGCAAATCATAGACGATGTTTTGCTGATTCCAGAAGGTAAAGTTTGCACTACTATTTTGGAATTGTACAATGGTGACGGTATGGTAGTAGAACCCGCAGGTGCGCTGTCCATTGCTGCACTAGATCAATACAAAGAGCAGATCAAAGGCAAAAATATTGTGTGTATTGTGAGTGGTGGCAACAACGACATCACCCGCACCGAAGAAATCAAAGAGCGTTCGCTGCTTTATGAAGGACTCAAGCACTATTTCATCATTCAATTTCCACAACGTGCTGGTGCGCTGAAAGAATTTATTCAATTGCTAGGACCTAGCGATGATATTACACGCTTTGAGTATGCGAAAAAAAATAGCAAAGCTTCTGGCTCTGCCCTTGTAGGTATCGAAGTAAAAGACACACAAGATTATCATCAACTGATTCAAGCCATGAAAGAAGGCGGCATCAATTTTCAAGTACTGAATGGTGATCAAATGCTATTCAATTGGTTTGTTTGAGTGGCTAAAAGTTTGGCAAATCAACAATTCCACGATCCAGCGTTTCCACGCTTCAACAATTTAATATTCCATGCGCTATCAACTATCCAAACCCAACCGACACATCAAAGGAAGAATTCGTCTAAATGGTTCTAAAAGTATTGCCAATCGCGCTTTGATGATACGTGCCTTGTGCAAAGACGATTTTGAAATTGGCTTATTGTCCAATTCAAAAGATACGGTCACCCTTCATCAATTATTGCAACAAGTCAAAAAGGAGAACGCAGCAGAAATTGTGTTAGACGCAGGCGCAGCAGGAACGACTTATCGCTTTATGACCGCCTATCTGGCTTTACAACTAGGCACACAAATCCTGACGGGTACGGCACGTATGAAAGAACGCCCTATTGGTGTCTTGGTGGAAGCTCTTAAACAATTAGGTGCGAACATTGAGTACCTAGAACAAGAAGGCTATCCACCGCTCCGAATAGCAAGCCCAAGTACTATCAAAGACAATGAAATAAGTATTGCTGCCAGCACCAGCAGCCAGTATATTTCTGCCCTTTTAATGATCGCACCCAAACTCCCTAATGGCTTGAAACTTACGCTGGAGGGTAAAATTGTTTCGCGCCCTTACATCGAAATGACCTTGAGCTTAATGTCTTACTTCGGTGTACGATATACTTGGAAAGAGCATACGATTCAAATTGCACCCCAGCAATATCAAGCCAAGCCATTCAAAGTGGAAGCAGACTGGTCGGCAGCTTCTTACTACTATGCAATGGCCGCTTTTTCGGATGAATTGGACTTGCATTTGGATGGACTATTCGAGCAGAGTGTGCAGGGCGATGCGGTACTGGCAGAAATGATGACTGCCTTTGGTATCCAGACCACTTTCACGGCAGAAGGTATTTATTTAAGCAAAAATAAAATTCCTCTGCCCATTACCTTTGAATACGATTTTCTGCGTTGTCCTGATTTGGCACAAAGCATTGCGGTTGTTTGCAGCGGTCTGGGAGTGACGGCACATTTTAGAGGCTTAGAGACTTTGCGCATCAAAGAAACGGATCGTATTGCCGCCTTAAAAGCAGAGTTAAGTAAGATAAAGGTCTTAGTGCATCCGAAAGGCGATGATGAAATGAAAATAAAGGGTAAAGCTACTATTGATGCCGATCTTCCTGTTTTTGAAACCTACGAAGATCATCGTATGGCAATGGCTTTTGCGCCGCTTGCCATGATACAACCCATTTCTATTCAAGAACCCATGGTCGTTGTAAAATCTTATCCCGATTTTTATGAGGATTTGAAGGTATTGGGTTTTTTGATAAAATAATGCTTTGCTACCGTACACTTTTTTGAAAACGGAATTTTAGACCTTTGAAGTTTAATCTTAGTAACGGACAAACAATAAGTTCCGCATTTTGACCGAGCAGATTTTGTTCTGATACTACTCAGCAAAAGGGATGTAAGGGTTCCCTTTTCTGAGTCTAACGTAGGCATCCGCATGAGGCGGATGGCGAGGCTTTTCAACATTCTTGTAGTGTTGCTTGCAGAAAAGATTAAGTATCTTTTCAACGGAAAGACCCGCTAGTGGGTGGGATGCCTTACCTACGCTTGGTCATAAATCGGGAAGTTATTATTTGATCGTTACTTACACAAAGGTTTGGACTGTTTTGAGCGGTCTTTTTTAGCTCGACACTAAACTTCAAAAGTCTTCGATCGAATTTTAGTAAAAGTGTGTAGTAAGTGAAAGTTCACTAATGAAATTAGTACCGACTTTTTTAATTCAAAATCGCACAAATTTATTAGTGTCGTGGTTTTATTATTGGAAAGAAATTTTTTGAACAATAAAAAATCACACAAATGAATAGTCAAAGAAGTAATGCGTGGAAATTTTGGTTAGGAATTGCAGCGGGTGCGGCGGCAGGATATTATTTGAATTCAGATGAAGGTAGGAGAGCGCGTAGGCAAGCGGTCACAAAAGCCAATGAATACGGTACACAAATACAGGAAAAGGCGCAAGTAACTTATCAGCAAGCAGCAGAGAATGTGAATGGCGTACTAGAAAAAGGAAAAGAACAAGCAGGAAGATTTCAAAAGCAAGCAAAAAGCACCATCAATCAGGTATCTAGTAGCCTGAAGTCAACTGTAGATGCTAGTACAAAGGCAGTTAAAAAAAGTGTTAAAGAAGGACAAGAGAAGATCAATACCATCACAGTATGAATTTGATCCTCCCTAAGATCGCTGAATAACTCAAACAGAGCATAAGTAAATATTATGCTCTGTTTGATTCTAATGAGCAATAATTTTTTTAAATGTGTAAGTCGCTGACTACATGTGTGTTCAATTTGAATCGGCATCGAACCGATTCAAATTGAAGGGTTTTCTAAAGGGAATAGAGAGAATTTTTGGAAAAGATTCTCTCTGTTCTCTTTAGAAAACCCTAATCAGGTTTTGCTGGCTCAATGCCAGCAAAATCTGAAACTAAGTCAAGTATGGACAAGATACTTGTAATCTATATTTTATACATTACGAAAAATTATCGTTCAATAGAATGGCTCTGTTTTTTTGCTTGAATATTAGAAATGTATTCTAATGGGAGCACAGATTTAGCTAATCAAAAGAAATAATATTTCAACAACAAATCAATAAGCAACTACTCTTTGTTGTCGATCCAACTTCATGCGTAGTTTTCTAATTGCCCGATCTCTTAATTGGCGCGTACGCTCTCTAGTAATACCAAAACGATCTCCTATATCGTCAAGTGAGAGCGGATGCCTTCGCCCAATACCATAATACATAGCAACAATTTCTGCTTGTCTAGGAGGTAAATTATTCAACAAATTTTTGATTTCTATCTTCTGTGATTCTTCTACTTGTACCTTATAATCTGGAGCAGGTAGCTTATCATCTGACATCATGTTCAACATCGAATAATCTTCTCCTTCGCTAATCGGTGCATCTAGAGAAAGACTTTTTTTGTAATACTTTAAACTAGAGCGTACATTGCGTTCACTAAAGCCAGACACTTCCATCAATTCTTGAACGGTTGGCTCTCGTTCTTCTCTTTGCAAAAAAGCATTACGACTTTTCATTACCTTCGACATAGTGCCCCTCAGATTCAAGGGTAATCGAACTTTATTAGATTTTTCATTAACTGCCTGGATAATGGACTGTCTAATCCACCAAACGGCATAGGAAATGAACTTAAAGCCCCTTGTTTCATCAAATCTTTGTGCAGCTTTAATTAGTCCAATATTTCCTTCATTCACCAAATCGCCTAGCCACAAACCCATATTCTGGTATTGTTTCGCCACTGTGACCACAAAACGTAGGTTGTGCGCTACGATCTGATCTAAAACTTCAGATTCTCCACCTTTCAATCTGCGAAAGAGATTAACTTCTTCTTCGGGTGTCAACACTTCAAACCTGGAGATTTCGGATAGGTATTTCTCTAGTGACTTTTCGTCACGGCGAGTAATGGAATTCGTTATCTTTAAAGCACGCATATTTTTTGCTGTTTATATTCTATGTTATCAATTTGAAAAAAATGGAAGGACCAAAGAAAAAGTAAAACACCAACTTTATTGTCAAAACACATTGGTTATCAATATTTTGCAAAAGCAAGAATTTTAACTCCTTTCTATCGCGTTCCCGAGTAACATTTTGTTCCCAAGAAGTTGTTATTTGGCTTTTAGCTTAATTACATAGAATAGAACGCAATGAAAACAGAAGGTGTTCGATTTAACGAAAAAAAGATTACTCACCCTTAACTTGGTGTTTCAGTAATTTCCTTTGTAGCTGAAAACGATAATTGATGATGGGCTCAGTCTAAGGCGGATGCATCGCATCTAGAGTACATGAAACGACAGGCACTTCCAAAATGCCTGTCATTTCATAGATGTCAATAGTCCGCACATACTTTATAAGTAATTGATAATCAATAGATTATGGCGCAAGATGATAAAAGTACAATTCTTTGAATATCAACTCTTTGTGTTCTCTATGTCTTTTGTAGTTCAAAAATTGCACGAACTATTGAGATATCTAAGTTGAAGACATTCCCTACTTACCTCACTCCTTTACAAATCGCTCCTGCATCACACCTTGTGCTCCAAAAGCAAGCACGAAATAAAGACCGCTAGGCAATTCTGCGACATCCAAATTTAGATGGACTTTATTCAAATTAGTGAAGGATTGCCAAGTTTTGCCCTGTACATCTACAATTTCAAGGCGATTAATGACTTCGGAAGTAGGAAGACTAAGCAATAGCTGTCCAGCAGTAGGATTGGGAGATAGGCGCATTTTGTGTACTTCATTTTGAGTAAAAATAGTAGGATTATTACCGCCATATTCGATGCTCAATTGTGCTTCGTCGTCTTCTACTGCCGTTGAGCCATTGCCATTATTGGGCGTAGAATCTATATCTTCGGGGGAAGCCGTAACGATCTGTGCATAGACCGAAATATCTTCTCGAACCAATGTGAACAAAGTGAAATCCAGACTTGCACTTTCGCCCGCAGCCAATGTACCCACGTCCCATTTTCTAGCAGCTACTCTGAATCTGCCTTGCGAAGCAGTCGCTCCGACATAAGCTAAGACGCCTTTCGGAATCGGAAATTCTATAACCACATCTTCTGCTGCGATGCTTCCTCTATTAGCTACTTCTAAACTAAAAGTGACTCGATTGTAAACTTGGAAAGGATTGGGTGTTGCTTCAAAGCGCATAATTTCTAAATCCATATAATCTTCTGGTAAAGCACAAAGCCCTAGCTCAAAGCTACTTACACCTGCACAAGCCGCTTCACAAGCATTCGCATATTCTACCCCATCCGAACCACAAACGGGTTCATAGACATCATCGCAAATACAGTCTTCGGTAGTCGATTTCACTCGGAAAAAAACAGGTGTACCTGTGAGCATCAATCCAGTGGAGGCACTGACCATTGCTCGGCTGTGATCGTACGACCAATTCCACGGATAGGTATCCAATGTTTCGATGTCAAAGCTTTCAGGGAAAGCATACATCGCTCTGGCTTCTTCGGATTTATCGAGGGTCGTTTTTGCCCAAAGTACATAGGTATAATTGCCCTCACGATCTATGAATGCGCCACCTTCTACGCCTTCGGGCAGTTGCATATCGGCGGTCCTTTTGTCATCGTAGCGCGTCTTGAACAACAAATCTGAAGCTGTTTTGTAAGCAATACCCACATTATTTACTTCTTGGCTATAGACCTCACTGCCGCCAAGTTTTTTATACATACCCATCAAATCAAATTCGTAATTGGCTTCTGCCTCCGACTTTTTATCACCTAATGTAAAAGGATGAAATTGTAGGATATTTTCCTTCATCGCACCAATTGCTGCCTTGATGATGTAATTGCGCTGCATTTCATCCGAGCCATAGTAGCGCGGGTCGTTGTAAGCCGTTCTAGGCACATTCGATTCTGTAATAATCCAATGCTTTTCTGGATAAGTATCTCCGTCGTAGCCATAGTCAAATAGCACGCGCTCAAACTCATTTTTCTTTCGATAAATGCCATTTTCTACGGCTCTATCCGAGTTTCTTAAAAAGCTGTGCGGCCCGTTATCCGTTCGGAAATCATAAGTCCACAAACTACCGTCAATGTGTGGGTATTCGTGATAGCCCATTACGTCAAAATAAGCACCACCGCCGAGTGGATATTCTTCCGTCGGAGTGCCATCCACTGGATTATCAGTATTCCGAAGCACCGCATCCAAGAAGTGCGGCATACCCAAAGCACCAATCGAAACAAAGGCATCTGGATCAACGGATTTGATGACTTCGTAGCTAATGCGCAGCGTGCGTACGTAGTGGAAAATAGGCGCGTGCAACTGGTACTCGCAAGGATCAGGGTTGCGTACCCACCAAGTGTTATTGGGGTCGCGATAGTTCCAAATATTGCCATAAAAAAAGAAATCGGGTTCGTTCCAGATTTCGTAAAAGCGAATATGATCTTTATAAATATTGACGGTTTTCCAGAGATAAAGTGCAAGGTAATTGGTGTCGTTGACGGGCGTTCCGTTTTCGCCATTGTCCCAAATTGGCGTGTACATATTGGCGAAAAGACGCGACTTATCATTGTCGTTTCCATTGCCGCAATAATTGTACAAATCGCGATGCCAATCGGCTGGACCTTCTACAATCACGGTATGGTCGGTCATACCCAAAGTCTCGTAGTATTCGTAAGTCGTTTTTCGGAAATCGTAGCCATAGATTTCCATTAACCATTCTGGTAAACTTGGGCGCAAAGCACGTACACCCACACCAGGAATGCCGCGCTCAGAACTTCCAGCAGCGATCTCTGCCAGTTGTTTGTCATTCCAAGGTGGGAAATAGCCTTGATTCATACCGAAGCGAAAATGGCCGTCGTAATCTTGGACATAATCATTTGCGGTTTGCGTTTCTTGTGCAGATAAAGAAAGTATTGAACAACAAATCAATACAACTATAATCAGTTTTGGTATCAAATATTTCATTAAAGTGAGTTTAGTTTATGCAGAATAGCAGCCTTTCTGGCACGTCAAAAGGAGACGAACAGAAATCGTATTTTCCAAAATTGGAAAGCGTAGTCAAATGTGCGTAAGTCTAAAAAATTAGAGCTTGTTTGGATGTTGGTCTTTGAGTCGAAAAGGAGCTATTTTTTCTTCATTTAAGGCGAAAAATGCGAGTTTATCAGCTTCACGCCTCAGGCGTGAGGCGTGAGGCTGATGAGCAGTTTTTCAATACAGAATGAAGAAAAAAGAGCCATTTGCAGACCAATTATTAGTTTCAAAATAAGCTCTGAGTGAAGCTAGTGTCGTGCTTGATGAGAATTACAAAGTTTTCTGTCTATTATGCTTACTGTTTTGAGAAACGGAAAGTTACATTTTTTTGGATAAAAATGAATTTTATACCTGTCACAGGATAGTTTTTGTTGTGCGAAAGGAAGTCTTCCTACCAAACGTATCTAATTCAAATATAAGAAATATTTTGGCTCTATACCGCATTCTATGGATAAAAAAAAGGAATGCCGTTTTTCATTTGTCTGAATTTTCTAAAAAATCACCTTTTGTCTTTCATTGAACCATACGAAAATCAGCATTCTCCAAAAAACCACTATATTTGCGCTCCTCTTCGATACTATTATGAATTAAGCGATACATAAGCTCACACCTGATAGGATACCCTCTAATTATAATAATTACTATTCACTCCTAGACACTTCATTAGTTTGTGTGTATGAGATACGAATTTTTTCGCAGAAAAAATTCAAGAAGTTCCTTAAACAGAAATAAAATTTCCCAAAAAAAGAGGCTCTAAATGATTTTATTTGGTCGAGTATCTTTAGAAAGATATCGCCAACTATCAAATTTCGTTTGTTTTCGTTTAGAAGGACGTCAGCCTCACGCCTAAGGCGGACACGGTGAGGCGGACAGGTCGAGTCCTTCCAAACGAATCAAGGTTTTTTAAAGGTAGAAGCGGCGAAATTCGCCGCTTCTACCTTTAAA
>JBCCRX010000283.1:0-9126 GCA_039201015.1 Bacteroidota bacterium
AAGCCTATTTTAGAACATGCAAATGACGATAAGCCGCCCCAATTGCCTCAATAAGATCACCAGCGATTAAGCTTTCCATACTTGAATTTTTCGCGACCAAATCACCCGCCAAAGCATGTAAATGAACGCCTAACAGACAAGCACTTAGAGCATCATAGCCTTGTGCCAGCAGTCCTGTGAGCATACCCGTCAGGACGTCGCCTGAGCCGCCTGTTCCCATACCTGAATTGCCTGCCGTGCTGAAATAAAATTGTCCTTCGGGCGAACTGATACTGCTGTGTCCACCTTTCAAAATGATGTAAACGTCCAGTTCTTGCGATTTTTTCAATTGCAATTGCCAACGGTCAAAACTGTTAGCAGTTTCACCGAATAAGCGCTCAAATTCTTTTGGATGTGGCGTCAATATGCTTTTGGGTGGCAATAAATGGAACAGTTTAGGATTTTTGGAAAGAATATTGAGCGCATCGGCATCCAAAACGAGCGGTATGTTGGCTTGTTTTAGGACGTCTTCCAAAGCCTGAACACTTAAAGGATCAGTGCCTAAACCTGGACCAATGCCGAGTGCTTGGTAACGATCAATTTCACCGACATCCGTCACTAGATAGTTGTTGCGATCCGCGAAAACCATGGCTTCGGGCAAGCTGATTTGCAAAATATCATAGCCGCATTTTGGAATATGTACACTCAGCAAACCAGCACCTGCTCTCAGTGCCGCCTTGGCAGACAATACCGCCGCACCAATTTTTCCATAACTACCACCAATGAGCAGTGCATGACCGAAAGTGCCTTTATGGTCAAATCGTCCGCGCTTTTTAAGGAGTGGTGCAATGTGGCGGTCTTCAAAATAAAATCGCGTACTCGCTATTTCTGAAATCCCTTTTTCCGAAAGTCCAATATCAACGACGAACCAATTACCGACGTATTGCTCGTTTTCTGCTGCAAAAAATGCCCATTTGGCTAGCTGAAAACTGATGGTATGATCTGCTTTCAAGATGTTTCCTTCACTCGCCTGATCCGCAAACAGTCCAGAAGGTACATCCACCGCAATTTTGGTAATTTCCAATTCATTGAGGTACTGTATCCATTTGCCCCAATAGCCCATTATTGGACGATTCAGCCCCGAACCAAAAAAAGCGTCAATTAAAATAGAATTGGCAGTTATTGCTGGAAATTCATCGCCTTTTTTGAGCTCTAGAATAGGAATATCATCGGGCAATCGCTCTTTGTTGGTTTTGCAATCTGGACTTAATTGGTCGCTGACCAAAGCATGAATGACTTGTACTTTTCTGCCTTTTTTGTGCAGTAATCGAGCGATCACAAAGCCGTCTCCTCCATTGTTGCCGACGCCGCATAGTATGACTATTTCCTTGTTGGTGTCTGGAAATAATGCTTCAAACTTTGCTGCGAAAGCAGTGGAAGCGCGCTCCATTAAATCAATAGAAGCAATCGGTTCGTGCTGAATGGTATATTGATCGAGTTGGCGGGTTTGATCGGCGGTAAAGATTTTATTCATGGCTGGTAAATTTGGGCTAAAGTAAGGAATAGCTTGCTTATACTACATATGGGATAAAAAAGGGGCGCATCTCAAAATGTCGCTCGGGATAGGGTAGATTTACTAAATCTTTAAGATTTATCAAATCAAGTGTGGGGATTTGATAAATCTTTAGAATTTAGTAAATCTAGTTTGTAACATTTTGAGATGCACCCTAAAAAAGTGCATTTAATGATTGGTGATCGCGCCTCACGCCTAAGGCGGACACGGTTTGATGATCTGGTGATACGGTGAACGCTACTCACCAAATCACCAGTTAAACAAATCACCAAAATTGCTAGAAACAGATTTTGCACTTTTTTACCCCCGAATGGAGTATAGAAATTATTGTTTTATGGCACGAAGCTACTTTTTTGTTATTTTGCAGTTTATTTTAAAACGACTTATCACAGATGAAGCACAGCGGTGTAAGGGCAACAACTTTGGAAGCAGTGGATCAAGCGGTGCAGTTCAATGAACCCATTCCGCCCGATCACGATTTCTTTACGAAGTTTAGTGATTTGAGGGGTGGTTTTGAAGAAAAATTGATCTATAAAAACCTGAATGTCAGCACCAAAGGGGGACAGTTCACTTTCAATCCGAAAATCAATTCCAATAACAAATCCCTACTTTTTTTGGGAGGGATGCGCGGCACGGGCAAGACTTCTGAATTGGCGCGCTATGCGCAAAACCTCAATCGTCCTGAATGTTTTTTTGTAGTGACTTGCAATATAGACGAAGAACTGGACATGAATGATGTGGAGTATATGGATATTCTTATCTTTCAATTGGAAAAGCTGACGGCTAGACTAAAAGAAGAGGGCGTGGAAGTGGACAAAGGCATCATAGGAAAAATGGAAAAATGGTTTCAAGAGCGCACCCGAGAAGTGGTGAAAAGCTTTGACATTGAAACGGGCATCGAAGCGGGCATTAAAATGGACAAAACGGGTTTGTTGTCTAATTTGTTGGGCATTTTTGGGAACTGGAAAATAGGCGTGAAAGGCAGTCGGGAACTGTCCAATACAATTCGGACGACGCTCAAAAACCGCTTTCCTGCCTTTGCGGCTATCTTCAATCAATATCTGCTGGAAGTCAATTATTCCATACGCAAAAAGAGCCTAGCGCAAGAAATTTGTTTCATCATAGACGGCTTGGAAAAGACCATGAGCACCGAGACTCGTCGGAAAATCATCATCGAAGAATCGAATCGTTTGCAGCAAATAGACGCTTACACCATTTTTACCTTGCCCATTGAATTGATGAAAAAACGTCAATTGCTCTACCAATTCAGCAATGTAGAAGCTTTTCCTTTCGTCAAATTGTTGAATCGCGATAATAATACAATTGTTCCTGCATGGGAACGCTATTTGAATTTCATCCACAGACGCATTGATGCGGAGCTATTTGAAGACAAAGAAGTGGCTTTGAAAGCGATTTATTACAGCGGTGGTTCGCCCAGAGAATTGTTGCGCATCTTGGAGTTGGCGGCTTTCTTTTCGGATGAAGAAAAGGGTAAAATTGAGCATTCCGCCATGGACAAAGCCCTACAACGCCTCGCCAATCAGACGGCTCAATATCTGACTGCTCCTATGCTCGAAAAACTGCAACAAATCAAAGTTTGTAATGAAGAAAATACGCCCTTGCCTCCTTACGATGAAGTGATACAGGAAATGCTCGAAAAAATACTCCTTATGGAGTACAATGACGGCAATTACAAACGCGCCAATCCAATTTTAGAACTTTCTAAGCTTTACCAACAAAGTGTCGGATCAGTCGAATACATTAAAGGAAGAATTTAAACTGCTGCTGCGAGCGGTGCGCGCCGAGCGTCCGAGAATGCTTCTAGTGCAATACAATCACTACGATTTGGTGCGCCGAACCCTGCGGGAGTTGGCGGAAACCTATCCCGATCGTGCAATGCACCGTTTTGATTTCTCCCAAGCAGTTCCGACCTATCTAAGCAAAGAGATATTGGCTTGCGAGCAAGGCTTCGTCTTACTCGAACATTTTGAGCAGCTTTTCAAAGCCGAACACCAAGCCCAAGTCCTTACGTTCAACCAAAGACGCGACGCTTTTTCCAGACAGCCCTTGATTTTATTGATTTTTCTGCCGTGGGGACTAGAAGTACTCAAAACTTTTCGCGATCAATTGCCCGACACTTACTCTATCATTAATCCAATTATACAACTCCAGCAAGACATCAAAACTAATGAAGCTAGGCAAAAAAGGATGTCTTCTGTAGAGAATTTAGAGGGCGTTTTTGATAATTCGGAAGAAGCACAAGCAGAAATTAGGCGTTTATTGGATCGCTTGGCTACACTGGAAGAAAGCGAAGAAAATGCTGCGCTGAAATCTAGTTTGCAAAATGATTTGGCTTTGGCGTATCAGTTTATAGGACGCTACGAGGAAGCTGCCACTTTACTGGAAACCGCCCTACAATCGGATTTGGATAATTTTGGAAAACAGCATCTAGAAGTAGCAAAAAAACAATCCAATCTGGCTCTTGTATATAGCGATTTAGGACGCTACGAGAAGGCTGCCAATTTGCTAGAAACCGCTCTACAATCGGATTTGGATAATTTTGGAAAACAGCATCCAGAAGTAGCAAAGAAACAATCTAATCTGGCTCTTGTATATAGCGATTTAGGTCGCTACGAGGAAGCCGCTAATTTGCTAGAAGTCTCCCTACAATCGGATTTGGATAATTTTGGGGAAAAACATCCGAAGGTTGCAGCTCGCCAATCCAATTTGGCTATTGTGTATCAGGATTTAGGACTTTACGAGGAGTCCGCCCAATTACTACAAGCCGCCCTACAATCAGATTTGGAGAATTTTGGGGAAAAACATCCAAATGTCGCGGTGCGCCAATCCAATTTGGCGGCTGTATATCGGAATTTAGGACGCTACGAGGAAGCCGCCCGATTATTGGAGGCAGCACTACAATCGGCTTTGGAGAATTTTGAGGAACAACATCCGAAAGTGGCGGTGAGTCAATCCAATTTGGCGACTGTGTATCGAAATTTAGATCGCTACGAGGAAGCTGCCCAACTATTGCAAGCCGCCCTACAATCGGATTTGGACAATTTTGGGGAACAACATCCGACTGTAGCAATTACTTTAAATAATCTTGCACTTGTAAATGCAGCACAAAAACAATACCAACAAGCTCTGGAAAACTGGTTAAAAGCCTTAGAAATTTTGCAGCGTAATTTTTTGGAAAGTCATCCTTACATTGAGATTTTAAATGAAAGTATTGCGAGAACGCTGAAAGAAGGTGCAGCCGCAGGCGATGCTTATTGTCAGGAGCGGTGGGAGAGGTTATCGGAATAAAATGCTAAAGCAACTTGGAATGGCTATGGTGCGTTTGTATATTTGAAACGAAGTAAAGCTTTATGACCGCACAACGTACCTACGATATGATTGCGGATTTCATCGCTAGTATGAACCCTCAAAAGATTTTGAAGCTAAAAGCTCATAGGACTTTACAAGATTGTTCGGAAGACCTTCCTCAACAAGAAAAATAAAGTGTTTTGTCTTTTGAAGAAAAAGATGAACTGGATCATTGCTTCCCACATTTCGGAAGATGGCTAAAGGATTGTTGAGAATTTAGCCACTAATTGGTTCTTGATGCAAAAAATCAACTTTATTCCTAATCTGAACGTTTCAGTTTAGAATATAAGGAACGTGAAATAATTAAATTTACTGATTGTAAGGTTTTGCGGTGAAAGAAAAAAGTCTCTAAAAATCAGCTAGTTGAGGTGTTTTCCGCGCCTTCATCTCTCCCTTCTGAAGTTCCCTTCGCTGCTGACGCAGCGAAGTATATAGAATTTCAACACTTATGAAACGCTATTGCA
Source organism: Bacteroidota bacterium (assembly GCA_039201015.1). GTDB lineage: Bacteria > Bacteroidota > Bacteroidia > Chitinophagales > Saprospiraceae > JAAUTG01. The sequence goes on from JBCCRX010000283.1 coordinate 5,386, forward strand.
GCATTTACTAAGCACCGCATTCCGTTATAATCAGGAAATTTACATTTTATTATTGAACTCAGACTAAATACACTGTAAACTAAGTTTCTTTGTATTTTAAATAGGGGAGTTTGAGGGAGAAAAAAGGGTTTTTATAAAACCCTTTTTTCTCCCTCACCCCTTATTCACCGCCGTCTTCGACGGCGACAGATAGGTTTTGTGAAGCTCGAAATTCTAAGGAATTTCTCGCTTCTCAAAATTAAAACAAACTTAGTTTACAGTGTACTAAAGCAGAAATATGAAAGAAAAACTAAAGAAATTTAGGAAGAATTTTTCAGAGGTGGGTCTTTGGAACAGCTTGAGGAACTTTGCGAAAAGCATTGGTGTGAAGACTTCCTATATGATTTTGCTGCTTTTCTATGCTTACAAAAGGAAGGAAACGCCCGCTTGGGCGCGGCGAATCGTCATCGGTACATTGGGCTATTTCATTACCCTTTTCGATGCTATTCCCGACCTGACGCCTTTCGTTGGATTTACGGACGATATAGGCATTCTAAGTTTTGGATTGGTGACGATAGCTGCTTACATCAACGAAGATGTTCGTACGCAAGCCAGAGAGCGATTGGGGAAGTGGTTTGGGGAGTATGAAGAGCAAGAACTGGTAGAAATAGATCAAAAGTTGTAGTTTTGTAGAAATGGGCTCTGTCGCTAATTTTCTCTGCCCTATAATTTTATGGGTGCAAAAAACGTTGAGATTTATGCAGCCTTAATTATTTACTTGCGGTCCGTCTGATCTTTGATAAGAAAATAAAGTTTTTCAGTCTGGCTTCGCTTCTCAAATCTGAATTCCTATGAATTACCACGCTGCCAAGGCTTATATTGTAGATCGCTTGGAGCGTCAACTTTCTGACCAACTTACTTATCACAGTCTAAGTCATACGCTTGACGTGCTCCATACCACAGACGAATTATGCGAATTAGAAGCGATCCCACCTTACGAGCGTCTAATCCTTAAAACGGCAGCTCTTTATCACGATTCAGGCTTTTTAATCAACAATGTTAATCACGAAGAATTGGGCTGTGGCATTGCCAGAGAGATTTTGCCCAATTATCGCTACAATGAAGGCGAAATTGAAATGATTTGTTCTATGATTATGGCGACTAAAATCCCGCAGTCTCCCAAAAATCATTTAGAACATATTTTATGCGATGCCGATTTAGATTATTTAGGACGCAAGGATTTTTATGGCATCGGCAATACGCTTTTTCAAGAACTGAAAGCTTATAATGTGCTGCAAGATGAAGCCGCTTGGAATTCCCTTCAAGTTAAGTTTTTAGAGAACCATCAATTCTTCACCGATACTAGCCGCTATCGAAGAGAGCCACAGAAACAGGTCTATTTGACGCAGTTGAAGAATTGGTTGGTGGTGAACATATAAGCAATTGTTTATTCGATGTCTATCCAACTGGGAACAGATTAACAAGCAAACGTTCTACCTTACTCCTCATTCCCAAAGTGCTTCCAACCCTGTGCTTTCAGTGGATGAATATTTCCGCCCGTCGTGTGCAGTTTGATGCCATCATCGGGTGCTACGATCTCTCCCATAATATAAATATCCGCCAAGTATTTTACTTTTTCTAGGTCATTTGGATTAATCGAAAAAAGCAATTCGTAATCTTCTCCGCCACTCAAGGCACAAGTAATCGGATCCAAATTGAATTTAATAGCCATTTGCTGTGCTTCGGGGTGAATCGGGACACCACTTTCTTCAATGTACGCCCCTACGCCCGATGCTTTGCAGATGTGAAAAATTTCAGAAGCAACACCGTCCGAAACATCTATCATGGAAGTTGGGACCAGTCCTGATTTTGCAAATTGCTCAATCATATCTTTGCGTGCTTCGGGTTTCAGTTGGCGTTCGATTAGGAAAGATTGATCTTCGAAGTCGGGCTGGCTACCCGTTTCTAAATAGATGCGTTTTTCGCGTTCCAAAATTTGTAAGCCTAGATAGGCTGCTCCTACATTGCCTGTGATACAAAGCAAATCACCCACCTTTGCGGTATTGCGGTAGGTTATTTTGTTGGCTTCGCCCTGCCCGATCGCCGTGATACTAATATATAAGCCTTTGGGCGAAGAAGTCGTATCGCCACCCATCAAATCCACGCCATAAATATCGCATGCTTGCCGAATACCCGTGTAAATCTCCTCCAGTGCTTCTACCGAAAAGCGATTGGACAATGCAAGGGAAACCGTAATTTGTTTTGGAATCGCATTCATGGCATAAATATCCGAAAGATTGACAACCACAGATTTGTAACCCAAATGCTTCAAAGGGGTGTACATTAAATCGAAATGGATACCTTCCACCAGCATATCGGTAGAAACCACTGTCAGCGCATCTCCATTTTTGATGACAGCCGCATCATCCCCCACACCGATGACTGAAGAAGTTTGTCGAAGTGGAAACTGCTTAGTTAGGTGTTCGATAAGTCCAAATTCTCCCAATTCGTTGACGTCTGTGCGTTTTGCCATGGTTTAAGTTTAATCTCTTTTTGAAAACGGAATGAAAAGTACTTGTGGAAGTTCTATTTGAGTAATTATACGTAGCCCTACACTGGACCGTCATCCACTCGCGCCTCCAGAATATCCTGTACCTCTTCTGGCAATTCCGACAGCAAATCCAAACCCGTTTCTTTCTCAATTTCATCAATAGATACTCGGTACTCGTACCAATCTTTTAGGTTCTTATTCTGATTTTGCGTCAGTATAGCAATCACACGGCTGTTTTCATTGATCCGAAAAAGATCGTCTGATCCACCATCTATAATGACCACTACTTTCCAGATGTATTGAGGCACTGCTACCCGATCATTTGAACCGATGCGCTTTCGAGTAGTACCATTTCTAGTCTCCCCACCTTCTCCATAATTACCCATAATGATATAGAGTTCCTTGTTGTCTCTACGAACTTGATTTCTACAGAATTCTTCCATTTCGCGCCAAAGCTCTTGATTGTGCGTAGAAGCTTGCGGAATGATGTTGCTCATGTAAAAAGTTGCTTGATTGTCTATTCGGGTAAGCGTCCGATCTGCTGATGGGCAATTATGACCTCGATCAAAACCACTGCCTGAATAATCACTCGAAGCACTTCGCCCCACACTAGCGGGTATGCTAAAATCGACCAAAAAATCATCGCTTCGAGAAACTGACCCTAACCAAGACGCATCCAAATGCCAACTCACCCAAGTCGGAATACCACGTGCTCCATTATAGCCCAATATGAACTGCTCTCTTTTTGCCAAATAGTTATTAATGACCAAGGCATTTTCTTGCGCATCGCTCGGATTTCCAAGCAGCAGATGGACGTTTTCGTCCACTTTTTTTATCTGAACTACTTCCTCTTCAAATAAACTACAACTACTACTTAAAATTATTAGCGTAACAAATAAAATATATTTAAACATCGCATTTTAATTTTTTCATGTAAAAGTGCTTTAAAACCCTTGCATAGCCGTAGAGCGATACACGCGAGATGACTTCCAATGAAACAGGATCATGTTGAGACACATGCTGCTGTGTCTGCCTAAAAATAAGTGGTTCTTTAACAATTTTTGTAAAATCGTGCTGGCGAACCGCTTGTGACCATTCGATGGGTCTTAAGTACTTCTAACTATTTGTTTAAGCTGTTTATTTGTTTAAATTGTTTATAATGAACACTTTACACAAGTTTATTGCCTAAATAATTAGGTAAACCTACTTAA
>JBCCRX010000284.1:0-9062 GCA_039201015.1 Bacteroidota bacterium
TTACGCCTTAGGCGAACAGGTTTTGCGCTACTTTTCGTTAGAAAAAGTCTTATGTCCGCCTAAGGCGGATTGCGATTTTTCTGCCTCCATTAGCACAAAAATATCTTGTCAAGAACCTCAGTTTATTCCTCCCTCGTTCCTGATACAGTGTTTCAAAAACTTCTTTGCATTTTAGATAGGGGAGTTTGAGGGACAAAAAAGGGTTTTAAAAAACCCTTTTTTCTCTCTCACCCCTTATTCGCCACCGTCGAAGACGGCGGGAGATAGGTTTTTTGAAGCTCGAAATTCTAAGGAATTTCTCGCTTCTCAAAATTGAAACAATCTTAGTTTACAGGCGGAATAGAAGGTCGCACCTCTACCTTACTGGGTAGGGTTCTCGGGTGCATTTTTAACAGATCAATAGTGATTTGCCCCAAGTCTTCGGGTTGTATTTTCCAAGCATCGGCATCATTTGGCGTGTGTCCATTGAAGTGAGTGGCTACAGAACCTGGCATGATCGTGCTTGCTTTGATACCCATTTTTCGGACGTCCAACATCACCGCTTGCGTGAAGCCCACCAATCCAAATTTACTAGCATTATAAGCAGCACCTCCTGCGAAAAAATTCGTGCCCGCCAAACTAGCAATGCTAATGATGTAGCCCTTAGTTTTCTTGAGTGCTTCTAGACTAGCTTTTATGCTGTAAAAAACGCCCGTTAAATTTATATCAATTGTCTCCTGCCATTGCTCCACGCTCATGTCTTCGATGGAGGCAAAATGCCCTATGCCTGCATTAGCAATTAAAATATCCAAGTGCCCGAAAGCATCAATTGTCTGCTGGACGGCTGCTTCTTGGGATGCTAAATCACGTACATCAGATTCCATACCGATGATCGCGCCACTACCAATCTCGCTCAACTCTTTTGCTACTTGCTCTGCTGCCGATTGGCTTCTACTGGTGATGGCTACCTTCATGCCTTCTTGTAGCATGGCTTCTGCTATACCTCTACCGATACCTTTTGTCCCACCCGTAATCAATGCCGTTTTTCCTGTGATATCGTTCATTTTTTGTGTTTAATTTTTATAATTAGTCGTGTACAAAGTTTTTAATAAAAAAATCTAAAACTGAATAAAGCTCCTGAAATCGCTCAACAAGTATGCCTGACAAATCTATGTGGACGGAAACACCAAGATGAAGCACGCCTACAATTGATTCACGGAGCTAGAACGACCTAGAGGGAGCAGGATAGGATGTTCACTCGTATCACGATGCTTTCAAAAGGGCAAATCATCATTGTAATTGGCGGCTGGTGGTTCATCATCTACCGTCGGAAAGTCTTCATTGTTGGGCATAGGATCAGCAGCTACAGTGGCAGTGCTGGCTTGTTCTACTCGCCACGCATTCAAGTTCGTGAAATACTTTCCGTTCCATTCTCTACCTCTCAAGTCAAAATGTACTTTGATCATTTCACCTTCCTGATTGCCGTCGATGATGCTGCAACGATCTTGTGTGAGCTGAAACTTAATAAATTGAGGATAAGTGCCTTCCGTTTCTATCACGAACTCCCTTGCTTGGAAAGAAGCTGTTTTGCTTTCTGTATCGTATTTTTTGTGGAGTTTCCCTTCTATTTCAAATGACATATCGCTGATTTATTTGAATTTTAATTATGCTTATTTTTCTACTGCAATAATACAAGCTTTTGTTTTAAAATATAGAAAAACCTCTACTAATTTGTTTTCAATGTTTTATTGTTTACAAAGCTTCAATACGCTCTTTCACCATGCCACACTTCATCATAAGATCACCAAAATAGGGGTTACGAATATCTTCTTCGGCTGCTAACCAATCTGCGCCTTGATTGTCGAAAGCCATAGGGCAATGCTGCACATAAATGACTTCGTCAGACGTCCCAAAAGCAGTGAGTGTGTTAATCATTGCTATAGAAAGAAATTCAAATTGTTGACGTTGCTTCTCAATATCCATTTTTTGTAGGATGTTGCTGGCATGTGCTTGAATTGCCTGTTCTTGCTGCTTCCAATAATTTTGCGCATCTCCCTGCAAGGCCTTCGCGTTGATCTGTGCAAGATCATCCAAAATCTTTTTTGCAGCGATACTAGTAGCTTCAACATTTGTAGAAACAAGAGCGTCTTTGAGCTTCAAATAGGCAGCAGTCAATTTAGAGAGTTGTTGCTGAAAATCAGTCGGTGTACTCGCTTGATAGTCGGGAATAGCTTTTGGATTTTCGCCTTTGATGTTCACCTTTTGGTTCATCATACTGGCTTGATTATTGAGTTGTGCAGCAGCATCTATCGTAAAATTGCCATAAGTTACCACTTCTTCGCCCACTTCTAATCCACTGATAATTTGATAGTTGTCCCCAGTAGATGCCCCAATTTCTACTTCGCGATACTGAAAAGAGGGTATTTTAGTATTGGGTACTTTCACATAGACTACGGAGCGTTTTCCAGTCCAAAGCAGCGCGGTTTTTGGAATAGTGATCTGCTTACTATCCACACTTCTAGCCGCGAGTTTTCCATTGACGAACATTTCGGGTTTGAGTTGTTGATTGGTATTTCTGATTTCTGTTCGGACAGCAGCGGTGCGCGTGTTGGGGTCAATAATTGGGTCAATGAAAGTAACGCGACTTTTAAATACACGATTGGGCAAGGCAGGTGTGCTAAACTCAATTGGACTACCTGTTTTAATCTTCGCCAAGTCCTCTTCATAAGCATCAAAGAGCACCCAAACTTTATTCAAATTCATCAAATCAAATAAGACTTCTCCCGCTCGCAAATGATCCCCTACCGCTACTCTTCGTTTCATCACCACGCCCGATGCTTGTGCGTAGAGTGGAAAAGTTGCTTGAATTTCACCGCTTTCTTCGATGGCTTTGATCGCTTCCGCGCCTATTTTCCAGTATTTCAATTTATTACGTGCTGCCTCCAATAAGTTCGGGTTAATATTAGCTAACTGCTTGGCTTCCAGCAACTCCCGTTGAGCCGCAATGAGTTCTGGCGAATACAAATCTGCCAATTTTTGTCCTTCCTGTACTTGCTCTCCTTCAAAAGATACGTATAGCTTTTCGATGCGTCCTGCCAAATGCGCTACTTGACTGGAAGCCAAACGTTCATCTGCTTGCACTTTGCCCGAGAGTTGAATGATTGCATCATTAGCAGTTTGGCTGCCTGAACCCACCTGAGTCGTCTGTATGTTTGCTAGTTGCACTGCTGCTTTCGTCATCTCTAAGACCAAAGGATCATCAGCAGTATTGATTGATAAAGGAATCAATTCCATTTCACAAATTGGGCAAAGCCCAGTCGTGGTTTGCCGAATTTGTGGGTGCATGGAGCAAGTAAAAGTAGTTGAATGGGAAGCATCCTCGGCGTGCAAATGAACAGATGCTTCGGTCGGTAGGCTATCATTTGAAGTCGCTTGCCCTTTCAGAAAGTAGCCAATGCTGCCGCCAAGCACTAGGCTCAATAGAATTAAAGCAGCCGTATTAATTGTGCTTTTTTTCATATGTTCTATCTAGCATTTGAATCTAAGTAATTTGGGCTAAACCTGAACTGTACTATGAATATACAGCTAGGCAAGCTTATGGTTGAAATTAAAGCTGTTTGAATGGACTTGAACCTCAAAAGAATCAAATGAAATCACTTAGAACCAAACACTTTTGAGCATCTCTAACACTTTTTGCATTTGCTCTCTTTTGATTTGCTAAATCTCCAAAGATTTAGTAAATCTGTATTCTACTGAGCAATAATTTTCTTTAATGTGTAAGTCGCTGACTACAGGTGTGTTCAATTTGAATCGGCATCGAACCGATTCAAATTGAAGGGTTTTCTAAATATGGCAATCGCAAGAAATTTTTCTCTGTTTACAATGTTGATATGTTTATTTGTTTAGCTAGTAATTATTGACCAAAAAAAGTAAGATCAAGAGAATCTGTGCAATAAACAGATTAACAATTCAACGAATAAACAAAGTCTAGCTTTCTTGCGATTGCCATACTTCTTGCTTTACAGTTTTTTATATCCTTGAATTTCTATATCTTCACCTCAAAGAAATCCACCATAAATGAAAAAAATTAGCGCATTATCAACCTGCTTGCTCGTATTTATACTTTACGCCACTGCCCAAAACAATAAAATCGTTCCCGCTTTCGAGCAAGTCATTTCTTTGCAGCGTCCTTCTAATCCAATACTTTCTCCCGACGGCAAACATACACTTTTTACCGTTTCTTCTACGGATTGGGAGAACAACCGTTTTGATACTGAAATTTGGCTGTCTAAAAATGATGAAGAGCCGTTTCAATTGACAAGGACAGAAGAGGGTAGTAGTTTTTCACCTGCTTGGTCGCCCGATGGAAAATACATCACTTTCAAGGCAAAAAGAGGAAAAAATACGCAAATTCACGCCATAGCAGTAGCTGGTGGAGAAGCATTTCCAGTCACGAGCGAAAAAGGGAACATTGGCAGTTATGAATGTTCACCTGATGGCAAACAAATCGCTTTTACGATGCAGCCCGACCGAGAAAAGGAAGAAAAAGAACGCAAAGAAAAATACGGCGCATTTGAGGAAGATGATGCGGAGTATAAATTGTCTTGGTTGTATGTTATTGACTTTGAGCCTAATTTTACGACGAAGTTGCCGTGCTACGACAAAAAGGACAGTACCGCACAAGTTTGGAAGTGCCAAGAAATGCCAAAAGCAAAAGCGATTATTGATAGTGTAGATTATACGATTCGCAATTTTCAATGGTCGCCCGACGGCAAGCAAATTGCATTTTCCCATACGCCTGATCCACTGATCAATTCCTTCTTCGATGCGGATATTTCTGTACTTAATTTGGAAAACAAAGCTGTAAAGGCACTGGTCACCAATCCAAGTGCTGACTTTCTAGCAGATTGGTCGCCCGATAGTAAATCTATACTCTACAGCAGTAACTTAGACGATCGCGTTTCCAATTACTACAAAAATGGAAAGTACTTCATCTTAAATTTGGACAGCAAGCAGCCCCAACAAATCGCGACGACCTTTGACGAGTATTTGAGTAATCTAACTTGGACGGAAAAAGGCATTTTTGCAACGGCTTGGCAACGCACGACTCGCCCCGTGCTTCAAATCAATTCCAAAACGGATGAGGTACGCATCTATCGCTCTCAACCGACTAATATTTATGGCTTTTCTTTTGATAAAAATACTTCGCAAATCGCGCTTTATGGCGAAAATGGAGATGATTTGAGCGAAATCTATCGCTCTGACTTTGAGAATACTAAAATGATACAGCTCACCAATTACAGCCAGCAAATCGACAACTGGCAGACCGCAAAAAGCGAAATCATCAATTGGAAAAGCAAAGACGGTGCATTGATCGAAGGCATACTGCACAAGTCAGCAGATTATGATCCGAATAAAAAATATCCCCTTTTGGTCATGATTCACGGCGGACCGACGGGCATTGATCGTCCAACGCCTGTGCCTGGCTACGTCTATCCTGCTTTGCAATGGCTGGCAAAAGGTGCTTTGATTTTGCGTCCAAACTATCGCGGTTCGGCGGGTTATGGCGAGAAATTTCGGGAATTGAATGTCGAGAATCTAGGTGTAGGCGATGCTTGGGATGTGCATTCGGGCATTGATTATTTGGCAGGTCAAGGTATTATTGATACCACCAAAATGGGCGCAATGGGTTGGAGTCAAGGGGGGTATATTTCTGCTTTTTTGACGACTACTTCTAATCGTTTCAAAGCTATTTCAGTCGGTGCGGGCATCTCGAATTGGATGACCTATTACGTCAATACCGACATTCATCCTTTCACGCGTCAATACCTGAAAGCCACGCCTTGGAGCAATGAAGAAGTCTATCGCAAAACCTCTCCCATGACTTATATCAATCAAGCCTCTACGCCCACTTTGATTCAGCATGGCGAATTCGATCGTCGTGTACCCGTCGCCAATGCCTATGAACTCTTGCAAGGATTACGCGACCAAAATGTAGAAGCTAAATTGATGATTTACAAAGGTTTTGGACACGGTATCAGTAAACCCAAAGAACGTCTAGCAGCGATTACGCACAACTGGGAGTGGTTCAATCAGTACATTTGGGAGGAGGAATAAACGTTGCAACCTCAACCTCAATTGCAACTACAATTGCAAAATCATCCTTAATGCAAGATAAAGCTACAAACTTAAACTATGACCGTCGAGCGTTATCAAGAAATGTTTTGGGAAAGTATTCCAGATTTGGAAGATCAAAATCTATTTAGTCGAATCAATGAGCGTCTAAAGGAAATGTACTATCAAGTTGGTCTCAAGCGAGTAAAGGCACTAGAGAACATAGAGGATTTGGTCACAAAAGATAGTGTTTACAAAGTTCATTTAGTCAAAGACGAGCATTTTCCAGATGGAGAGGAAGCAATAGTTACAGATAGTGGAGAATATATGACGTTACTCTGCTTTAGATCAGATTTATACGAATCATATAGTTAGAATTACAAAGAAAAATCAATGACGTATGGCAAAAGACAAATATCATGGCATCGTGAAAAATGCGATGAAAAAAGATAGTTGGGCAGTAACACACGATCCACTAGTGGTGCCAACAGGTAGTAGAAATTTAGATATTGATTTAGGCGCGGAACGAATTATTGGGGCAGAAAAAGAGGGCGAGAAAATCGCAGTAGAAGTAAAAAGTTTTGTAGGACATTCTACATTGCACGAATTTTATAAGGCTATCGGACAATATGCATATTATGCAAGAGCCGTCAGAAAAAGCATGCCTGAAAGGACATTATTTCTAGCTATTCCGAGTGATGTTTATGAGGATTTTATCTTAAAAGATCCATTCAATCTAGATTTCGTTAAAGAGGAGAAGATCAATTTATTCGTTTACAATATAGAAAAAGAAGAAATTGAATTATGGATAAGACATTGAAAAACAAAACAATTGTGAAAGAAGTCCAGAGAGAGACCTTTGAATGGAGTGAAAATAACCCTGATAAAAGTATCCAGCAATTTTTGGTGGCAGATGATGAGAATGGACAGTATTTACTCTACATGGAAGGTTGGAGAAAGCAAGAGCATATCTACGGGTGTTTTTTTCACGTATACGTCAATTCAAAAGGTAAAGTTTGGTTATTCAGAGATGGTACAGATTTAGAAATCGGTCAGCAATTGGTAGATAAAGGTATTGCCAAAGAGGATATTATTCTAGCCTGGATTTCCCCCATTCGACGAATGGATACTGGCTTTGCAATCGCATAAAACAAAACGATTTTTCACTCTATTGTTAAATACAAAATTTATGAAATCAATACTCGCTTTGCTCGTCGTACTGATGAGCTTTTCTTTATCCAATGCCCAAATCAACGCGCGTTTATTCCAACAACCTGATGTCTCAGATACCCACATTGCCTTTTCTTATGGAGGGGATATTTGGATTGTTGACAAAGCAGGTGGCTTGGCTAGTAAATTGAGCTCTGCCAAGGGCAACGAAACCTTTCCGCGCTTCTCTCCCGACGGTTCGCAATTGGCTTTTTCAGGCAATTATGACGGCAATACCGACATCTACGTCATCCCAACTTTAGGCGGCGTTCCAATGCGGGTCACGCACCACGGCATGAGCGATCGCATCATGGATTGGTATCCCGACGGTAAGCATTTGCTCTACACTTCTTCCATGGAAAGCGGCAAACAACGCTTTTCACAATTCTACAAAATTCCAAGCACAGGGGGCTTGCCCGAAAAGCTACCGATGGCTTATGGTGAATTTGCTAGTCTCTCGCCCGACGGACAAAAAGTGGCGTACACCGATCGCTCGCGCATTTTCCGTACTTGGAAACGCTATCGAGGCGGCACGGCAGCGGACGTTTGGCTATTTGATTTGAATACTTTGGCATCCGAAAACATCACCGACAATGCCGCCAATGATGAACTACCGATGTGGGTGGGCGATAAAGTCTATTATTTATCCGATAATGGGCCAGCGCAACGCTTTAATATTTGGCATTACGATTTGAGTAGCAAAACACGCAAACAAATCACCAATTTCACAGAAGTTGATGTGCATTTTCCAGCCGCAGGATCATCCGAAATTGTCTTTGAGGCGAATGGAAAATTGCATTTGTTGGATTTGAAAACAGAAGCAGTAAAAACCTTAGAAGTACAAGTGGTGACGGATTTGGTGTCCGTGAAATCGAGAAAAGAAAAGGTAGAGGACTACATGCAAAGTGCAGCAATTGCGCCCAATGGCAAACGAGTGGTGGTGGAAGCACGCGGAGAGATATTTTCTTTGCCTTCCGAAAAAGGCATCACCAAAAACTTAACGCAATCTTCTGGCGTAGCGGAACGCTCTCCCGCTTGGTCGCCTGACGGCAAATACGTCGCTTATTGGAGTGATAAATCAGGAGAATATGAACTGACCGTTCGTGATATGAGTGCAGGCGGAAAAGAAGAAAAATGGACGAATTTGGGAGCAGGTTTTCGATACAATTTATATTGGTCGCCCGACAGCAAAAAACTGGCTTATGTGGATCAAACGATGACCATTCAAATTTTTGATAAAAACGATAAAAGCGTCAAGAAAGTAGAGCAAGACCTTTCTTTATTTGAAGGTGCGCTCAGAAATTGGCAGTGTAGTTGGTCGCCTGATAGTCGCTGGATGGCATACACCAAAAGCATGAACAATGGCAACAATGCCGTTATGATCTACGATACGAAAGAGCAAAAAAGGCATCAAGCCACCAAGGGATTCTATTCCGATTCGCAACCTACTTTCGATCCTACGGGCAAATATCTTTACCTCACCACCAATCGTGCTTTCCGACCGATTTATAGCGATTTCGATAATTCTTGGACATATCCAAATGCAACGCAACTGGCAGTGATTCCACTGAGAAAAGAGGTAGCTTCTCCGATTGCTTTGAAAAATGATAGCGTGGAAATTGAAGAGGAGACGGAGGACGAGGAGGAGAAGGAAGAAGAGCAAGACGAAGAAGAGCAAGAGGAGGAAAATGATGAAGCAGTCGCCATAGACTGGGAAGGCTTTGAGCGTCGTTTGGTCGTTTTGCCGCCCGATGCAGGAA
>JBCCRX010000285.1:0-9055 GCA_039201015.1 Bacteroidota bacterium
CAGGATTGAACGGTAAATCAATAGTTTGCGGTTTTGACGAAGAAAATCATAGGGACTTTATCGGGATAAACGAGCTATGATTTTCAAAGTCAAGTTCGTAAAATGTTGGTTTACAGGAAGATAATGCTCCAAACATACTCTAAAAATATGCGCTCACTTGATTCTAGCAATTCGATTAGGATAATCTGTAATGATCCCATCCACTCCCAAAGCAATCAATTCTTTCATACGCTCTACTTCGTTGACGGTCCAAGGAATGACTTGCATGGATTTTTCGGCAGCTTGTGCCACTAGATCAGCATCAACGAGTCGGTGATATGGGCTATAGATGCTTGGTGTGAAGCCCAATAAAGCTAGATTTTCTGCAAGACTTTTTTCATTTTCTATCAGTAATGCTAATGAAATAGCAGCATCCAATTTTTTAGTTGCTTGCAAGGCTCTTACATCAAAGCTTTGAATCGTAGTTCTTTCTTTGATGCCTAGACGACTAATTTCCTCTACTAGTAAAGCAGCAAATTTTTCGGGTATCGGATGAAAGATACGATCGCCTGCTGGACTACTTTTGATCTCCATATTGTATCGAATAGGTGATCTTTTTTTATTCTTAATTTGGTGCTCTACTGCGTCCACCACATCTGATAATTGAGGCTTGAAGACACTTATTTTTTTCTGTTCTGGAAAACGTTCGTTTCCTTTTATACCACAATCGAACTTAGCAATATCTATGTACTTCATCTCATAGATATTGTACGCTTTTTCTTGATCTTCGGAAATTGGTTTTCCAGCTTTGTCCATACAAATAGCAGCAGACATCCAAGGTTCGTGGGAGACGACCAGAAAGTTATCTTTGGAAACAACGAGATCCAATTCCAAAGTCGTGATTGCTGGAAATTCTAAGGCGTGCGTAAACCCAGCTACTGTATTTTCAGGTATCAAACCTCTCGCACCCCGATGTCCTTGCCAATCAAACTCTTCCATTTTGTCTGTTTCTTCTTCTTGGAGAACACCCTCTCTGTTGGCTGCCTTCTCTTGCTGTTCACAAGAAAAAACTGAGAACAGAGAGAGTAGAATGAAATGTTTTATAAACCTCATCTGTAGCTATGATTAAAGTTGTTTTTAAGGCTTCTATATTGGGTTCGCTAGTTTCATTGTATTTACTTTTTTGAAGCCTAAAAATTGTTATAGTCATGATTATGAATATCTTTTGGTTCTATTCCTCTTTACCTTTTAACTTCCGTTCCAATTCTTCTATTCTTCTTTTTAATTCTTCCCGCTCTTCGAGTTGCTCTTTTACTTTATCTTGTAAATCTTCATTCTGCTCTTGCAAACCTTCGTTCTGCTCTTGCAAACCTTCATTCTGCTCTTGCAAACCTTCATTCTGCTCCCTTAAATCCTCGTTCTGCTCCCTTAAATCTTCCTTTTCTCTGATGTGTTCATCTATTTCCTCTTCCACTTCTTCTTCGATATAAATGCTTTCGATCAAGTTAGCATCGGTGGCAGCTTCTTTCAAGCGATTCAGCATCATTTCTAAAAGCTCATTTCCTTCCGTGATGTCTTTGTCTATTTCTAAAAATTTACGGTCGTCAACAATGTAAACTTGATTAAATACTTGAAGAATGCGCTCCAGTTCTGTTCTAGAGTCTGGCGGCAGCTTTTTAATTAAAATCACATAACAGTCGTGCGTCAGCTTTTCAATGAATTCGGTTTGAACATCTAAAACTTCATTCGTAATTAAGTCTGTATAAACCCGATTTACTTTGATCGCGGATGTTTTTATTGGAGGCATCGGAAATCCAAGAATATAAATGGTGAGAATTGGTAATTCTACTATTTCTACAGTACCATCTGCTTTTACGACTTCATCTCTCTGCAAATAATTATTGCCTAAATAGCGACGAAACCTAAAAATATCTTTTGACTTCTTTGCTTTCTGCAATTCAATTAAGACGGTTTTATATTCACTATCCCAGTCTTGTCTTTCTTCCTTCTTTAGTTTTATAATTGCCTTAAAATCAAAGCGTAGTATAGTTATATCATACTTCTTCGTGTGTACAGTATTTTCTTGAGGACGCAAGTCTAGAGACACAATTTCTTCATCAATAATCTTTCCGATAAAGCGACGCGCAATCTCCGTATCTTCCATCAGATACTTAAATACTGTATCGTATATTGGGTTCGCTAGTTTCATTGTGTTTGCTTTTTACTTTTCTTTTTGAAAGCCTGCAAATTATCGAGTCGAATTCTCCTTAGGAACGCGGGATGAATAAACTGAGGTTCTTGACAAGACATTTTTGTGCTAATGGAGGCAGAAAAATCGCAATCCGCCTTAGGCGGACATAAGACTTTTTCTAACGAAAAGTAGCGCAAAACCTGTTCGCCTAAGGCGTAAAGATGAAGTCAAGAATCTCAGGTTGTTTGTGCGTCGTTCCTAATATACCATTTTGATAGCGGAGTAGGAATAAGAAATATTTATTAGAGTAGTAAAAGTAGTTGATATTTCATGAATTGACAAATGGGAGGAGATGCGGAGAACATCCCCCCACAATGACTATGTAATAAGTTGGTTTTAATCACTGAAAAGTGACGGTATAAGTCGTTGAACTACTCAGATTAATGCCTGTCGTTGTCGTATTATTCGCCGTCAAAGTATAGTAGTCCTGTGTGTTGTTGATGACTTGACGAGCGTATTGCTGTCCACGATGTAGCGGCTCTGTGCAGTGACGTTGTTCAAAGTAGCTGTCTGGTCAACAAAGAACGAAGCCCCATCAAAAGGAGAAGCAAAAACGGCTTCTGGTTCATAAAACTCAGGCTCGGCATAGGCAGTCCCCGTACAGTCGTTGCCAGAATACCAAATCCAAGATTGCCCTAAATTACTTAAGTGCTCGTCGAATATAAAATTCCTCTGCTGCCCAATTTCCAAGTAATGATTGATGGATAGACTTCATAATCAACACCTTCAGTCCTGCTCGAATGTCCTGAAAATCTTCCAGCGTTGTTTCTGCTTGCTGAATCAGCAGTTGAAAGGAGTCCAAATTCCCTACCTCTTTATACATATCTCTGCATATCGGAGTAAAAGAAGTAGTAATGATTTTCTGTTTCGGCGAGTAGCAGACGAGCAACATCAGTATGTGCTGCCTTTGCCTGAGCGGTTATAGCACCATCACGGAGCAGCGATAGGCTTTCGGTCTGCTGCCCAGTCCGTATGAAGAGGTCGCTCTGCTGCAAAATTTGTTCTAGCGGTTAGCTAATTCCTGTATGCTTCGTCAGCAAAGCTATTATTATGACTGTGCCAAGTGCAATTTTTTCACGAGTGTCAAATGGGTATTCTAATAATATTGGTAAAGGTAGTACTAAAACTGGAACGCCTCCAAATTAAGCCTCCTGTCTAGTGCGAAATGAGAGAAGTAAAGTCTTTACGATCGCTCTACAAAGTAGTCTTAAAAGTTTAGGACGTCACAAAGATATTGTAGGCGCAGTGCATTAGAATTGCAAATTGCGACGGACAAGTTAGCAGCAAGTATTGAGAATAAGCTGTTCAAAAGTAGTTGTCTTAATTCGCTTGAAAACCTAGAAATTGTTGCCCTGCATCAGTAAAACAACCCAATGGAATACAAGGACAAAATAGTTTCAAAACAAGCAATTCCATTAATATCAAAGCTTCGTAACTTTCCATTCTCAACACTTTCCCCTCTGCACAAAATTAACTAGCTTCGCCTTTTTTGAATTTGATGACTTTAATTTGCAGCTATTCTGTATTGCAGAGCGTCTTTTAAGTACAGATACAGCCGTCAAGCTACGCAAATAGAAAACGAATCTCGAAACTACAGACCTCCAGTCTTTACTAACCCTCAGAAGTCTTTAATATCATAAATCAATTTGCGACAGTATAAAACGATCCTAAGAGCACTCCAGCCGCACCAAACTTTCTCAAACCACATTGAGCAATATGATTCAAAACGGGCGTATATTAATAGTAGATGATGAGGAAGACATCCTGATGAGTCTTCAACTGTATTTGTCTCAACACTTTGAGCAAGTAGATACAGAAAATAATCCTACGCATATCCCTCGGCGTTTGCGAAAGACGACTTATGATTTGGTGATGTTAGACATGAATTTTAGAAAGGGAGAAACGAGCGGCAAAGAAGGGCTTCAATGGTTAGAAAAAATCTTGGAATTACAGCCAGAGACGAGTGTAATCATGATGACCGCTTACGCAGATGTCAATACAGCGGTGGAAGCGGTGAAAATAGGAGCAGTCGATTTTATAGAAAAACCTTGGCGCAATCAAAAACTATTGGCAACCATTCTATCTGCTTTTGAGTTGAATCGCTCCAAAAAAAAAATCGCTAAACTAGAAGACAAGCAACGATCGCTCAATGCAGATAGTAATTTGCAAGTCGATCAAATGATCGGTAATTCGCTTGCGATGCGACAAGTTTTGCGCTTAATTGAGAAAGTGGCAAAGACGGACGCTAATGTGCTGATCTTAGGAGAAAATGGAACGGGAAAGGAATTGGTGGCGCGCGAAATTCATCGCCAATCACAGCGATCGGAATCTACTTTCGTCAAAGTGGACTTGGGTGCAATTTCTGAAACGCTTTTTGAGTCAGAGCTATTTGGGCACAAAAAAGGCGCTTTCACAGACGCCAAACAAGATCGAATGGGTCGCTTTGAAGTCGCATCAAGTGGAACACTTTTTTTGGATGAAATCGGTAATATTCCGCTGCCATTACAGGCTAAATTACTTTCTGCGCTACAAAATCGGATGGTTACGCGCTTAGGAGCGAACGAAGCCGTTCCTGTTGATATTCGACTGCTTTGTGCGACCAATATGCCCTTACAAGAAATGGTGAAAGAAAAAAGCTTTAGACAGGACTTGCTCTATCGGATCAATACGGTGGAAATTAAGCTGCCCCCTTTGCGCGAGCGACCCACCGATATTCCACTTCTGCTCAAGCACTTTCTGGCGATTTACAAGAAAAAATATCAGAAATCTAAACTCGAAATAGATACTACGACCGTCCGTAAGTTGCAAGAATATCCTTGGCGAGGTAACATTCGAGAATTGCGCCACGCCGTGGAGCGCGCCGTAATTTTAAGCGATGGAGATTTGCTAGAAATTACAGATTTTATCCTACAATCACTTGGGCAAGAAAACTTGGATGATAAGTCTTTAGACACTTACAATTTAGAAGAACTGGAACGCTGGGCTATTCGAAAAGTACTGACCAAATACGCAGGAAATATTTCAAAAGCGGCAGAGGAATTGGGCTTGACCCGCGCGACTCTTTACCGGCGTATGGAGAAGTATGACTTGTGAAGAAGAATTCAGATATAGGACATTCGATTAAAAGATTTCTGATGCTAACAAAAAAGGAATACCTTAAGTCAAGGACTCAATTCAAGCCTTTTCTTCCACTTCCTCTACGATAGTTTCCTGCTTTGTAGCCAAGACAAAAGCCCTTACATCCTCCAAGGACTGGACATGGAAAGATTCGCTGGGTTTTGCTTTTGCAAATTTCACCAAATCGACTGCTTGCAGCATAGTCGTTAAGCGATTGGTCCAACTAGAATCAAAATCCAATTTTTTCAATTGAGCCTGAATTTCGCTAGTCGTCATTTCCAGTGCTTGCACATTGTATCGTCCTTCTAGATAAGTGCGCAAGATTTTACTCAATTCGCTGTGATAGGCTTTTACTGCTCCTTTTTGCCACAACTCTTTGGCTTCCAGTTCTTTCAATGCCTTCAAAGCAATCTCATGAGGCGGCAGCTTGATGATAGGCGCAATGACTATTTCTGGCTCTTTTTGCCTAGAAAAAAAGCGGACCGCCAGTACAATCAAAGCCGCAGCCAAAACGAGTAGAATTAACCAGATATAGTCCTCTAAACTTCGTGGCTCTTCCTCTATGGGTTTAATCGGCGCAAGTTGTCTTTCATTTTGAGGAATGGTACTAACAGAAAAAGCAAGTTCATTGGTACTGACGGAACGCGTCTCTCCTCCCCTATTGTAGTAAATATCAATGGGCGGAATGAAATAATAACCAGAATCCCAAACCTGAATGATGAGGTGTTTTTGGAGTAAGCCTTTACTCAAACTATCCCAAGCGCTAACCGCTAAAATTTCAAAACCCTCTGCTTGTTTCAAACTTTCAACATCAATATCATTGACTCGAATATCTTCGCTGTGTTTCACACTAAGGTGTAATTGCAACTGGTCACCAATTGTCAATTTAGTACTATCCAATGCCGCTTCAGCAGTGATTTGTGCTTCAACAGCAAAGTTTGATAAGAAAAGTAAAATTGTGGATAAAATGTATCTTAAAAACATAGGTTGCTCTATCAACTAAAAGATTCTCCTGTAAGCTGACCTCCTCTAGTAAAAATTTATTTACATCAATAATTATCGGAAAAATGTAAAGGCTCTTATCAAATAAACAATTCAACAAAACGCTATCCTGCTCTTTTCTGAAAAAACTGCCGCAAAGCCTTCGTGTAGGATTCATCGGTGCGAATGCTCAAAACATCCGAGCCACTCTTTAAAAAACTGTTACGAAAATACACCTGATTTTCTAAAAACCAAGTCGAATATTGCTCCCGAACTGCTTTCACGGAAGTATCTACCCAGCGCACCTGCCCAGATTCCGCATCTACGGCTCGGATCAAACCAATATTGGGCAAGCCCTCTTCTCTTGGATCATATAGATGAACACCCACAATATCATGGCGTCTCCCTGCGATGCGCAGCGGCGTTTCGTAGCCTTGTGTCATAAAATCAGACATAATGAAACAAATACTACGTTTTTTGACTACATTATTGAAATATTCTAGTGCTTTGCTAAGGTTCGTTCCTTTATGCGCGGGTTGAAAATCAATCAATTCTCGAATAATGCGCAAGATGTGTTGCTTTCCTTTTTTGGGCGGTATAAATTTCTCGATCTGGTCAGAAAAAAAGAGGACGCCTACTTTGTCATTGTTCTGAATGGCAGAAAAAGACAAAACCGCACTCATCTCCGTCAGCAGCTCGTTTTTTGTTTGATTGGAAGTTCCAAAAAAGGAAGATTGGCTCACATCTATCAGCAGCATAACCGTCAGTTCTCGCTCTTCCTCAAAAATTTTAACGTGCGCATCGCCTGTTCTTGCCGTTACATTCCAGTCAATATTACGCACATCATCGCCGTATTGGTAGTCGCGCACTTCACTGAAAGACATGCCTCTGCCTTTGAAAGCACTATGGTACTCGCCCGAAAAAATGTGCTTACTTAGACCTTTGGTCTTGATCTCAATCTTACGGACTTTTTTAAGAAGTTCGGCAGTCTCCATGTATTATTTATTGGATTAGTGTTAAGTGAGAGGACAGATTTAAGAAGTCTTACCAGTGGAAATTTTCTTTTTCAACCACAAAAGAGACAACAGCCTGAGGCGGTCAAGAAGCCCACAAAAGCTAAATGCTGGATTTTTAATGTATTTTTTTTCTTTTCTTCTTGACTGCCTTACCGTGTCCGCCTTAGGCGTGAGGCTGTCATGTCTTTGTGGTTCGGTTTATTTTGATGTCCACTAGTAAGTTAAGAAGTCAAACACAAAACATTCATAATCAAGTTTTTATAAAATTTATATTGATTTTATCCAAGTACTTGATGTGCAAACACAATCGCTAATTAGCACTACATACAGCCAAAAGCTAACCGCTATTAGCTATTAGCAAACAGCCAGTCGCCATCAGCTATCTTGCTTCGCAAAGACTTTTTTCAACAAATCCGTTGTTCTGGCAGCGACATTTTCGCGAATATCCAATTCCTTCTTCTCTACCATGCTAAACAAGCCGACCAACGCCTGCTGCGTTACATAATCGTCCAGACTGGGATTGACTTTATCCACAAATGGGATTTTATTGAATTTATTCACCGCATCGCTCCAGTACTGGCGCGCATTAAATTTATCCAAAGAAGCGATGATCACGGGACTGAACTCTGCGTACAATTTGTCGTAAGTAGCTTGATTGAGGTATTGTGTAGCGGCATTGTTCTCTCCCATCAATATATTGGTGGCGTCATTGAAAGTCATTTGCTTGATGGCAACCACAAAGATAGGCGTCGCTTTCTTGGCAGCATCTTCTGCTCCCCGATTGATCTTTTCCAAGATGATGTCTTCTACCTGCGTAAAGCCTGGAATATTTTTCAATTTATCCGTCACGTTGCGTGCCTCTTGCGGCAACAAAATTTTGTAAGGACTTTTGAAGTAGCCATCTTCTTGAGATAGTTGCGCTGCCCCTTTTGTGATTCCTATTTCTAGTGCCTGCTTCAATCCCTGCCCAATTTGTTCCTGTGTCAATCCTTGCTCTGATAGTGCACTAGCGGCATCTCTCAGCTTTTCTACTGTCGCTGGGTCACAAGCGAATAACATTGGGATAAGACAAATTATTAGGTATATGCGTTTCATCTATTTGTGTTAATTTACGAATATTGTGGAGACTATTACACTGTAATTTAAGTCTTTTTAAATTTTAGAAGCGAGAAATTCCTTAGAATTTCTCGCTTCACAAAACCCAGATACCGCCGTCTTCGACGGCGGCGAACAAGGGGTGAAGGAGAAAAAAGGGTTTTTCTAAAACCCTTTTTTCTCCCTCAAACTCCCATATTTGAAGTACAGAGAAGCCCTTGTTACACTGTACTAGAGTGTTCCTTAGTCTGAAATAATAAATCCGCTTGAGGCAGACATATATTTTTTAGTGTTCGATTTTTCTTGAAAGCATATATTATACGCTTTCAACCAAAACCGAACAATGTAACCCTGATTATTTCACGTTCCTTATCTCAACTCTAGGAGACCAACGAAAGTTGTCCACACTTATTAATAAAAGCCAAAAATAGTAAAAATGGATAAGGAGTACTAGATTAACCAATTGAGAGAGAATACAAAAAAAGCCCACCTGTGATAACAAGTGAGCTTTTATTTGAGGCGTAAAATAATTAGCTGATGCAGCTAAAAAAAAGGACGGCAGCGACCTACTCTCCCGCGAGTGCAGTACCATCAGCGCAGAGGGGCTTAACTTCTC
>JBCCRX010000286.1:0-8963 GCA_039201015.1 Bacteroidota bacterium
CGAATAACGGGCAATTTCTTATTTAGGATTTAGAAATGTCATTTTTTGCTCTAAACTGTAAGAATAATTCCCAAATTAGGGTTCAAAAATGACATTTCTTGCTCCTCAATTGGTAAAATCCTACACATGAGAAATTGCTGGCGAATAACGGGCAAAAAGATTCTGAGTGTTGATAATCAGGTATTTAGATTTACTAAATTTTCAAAATTTAGTAAATCTTCTTGAGTGCTTAGCGTCTGACTTCTTAAATCTGTACTCTTACTTATTCCTCTACCTGTTTTTGCACCAATTCCAATATTGCTAAAGTCAAGAATGCTTGCTCTTCTTCTTGGTTGATTTCTTGACTGACATAGCGGAAAGCTCTGGGTTGGGGGCTTTTCTCTGTATTTGGCGCGTTCAATAAAGCCACTTCTTTGCCGCCGACCACTACTGGCAACATCAGTTCAGGAGTACGCGCGCTCACTTGTGCCAAGGCTTGCTTTTCATTGCGTCCGTACAGCACGCCGTTTTTGATCGTTCCGTAATAAGATTGATTAATCGCCACTTTAATGCCCTTCTTACTGATTCGATAGACAATTTCGCGTTTGGCAGTCCGCGCATAAAGCAGTGCATGATCGCCAAAATACTTTTTGTAAGAATAAGCAAGCAGTGGTTCTTGATAAATGGAAGTGTAAACCCCCTTCGCGTTGGTTGTCATGCTTTTGGTGAGGGTTTGGTTGAGTTGATTAAGAGAAAACAGTTCCAATTCTTTGTTGTCCAAAGGGACTAAATCGTTTGCGAAAGGCGCAATTTCTGCACGCATCTGCTTGATGTCCTGTTGTATTTTGCTGTCACTTGGATTCCAATTCAGGATCAACTGGCGCAATAGTTTGATGCCGATGCCCGCTAATGCCAAACCAGCAAATACGAAGAGTAGTAGTAGGAGTTCTGTCATTGATAATTTTTAAAATCGTAATTTATTATTCTTTTTCTGCCTTCGTCTCTTTTTGCCAGACGGTCTTACAAATTCCTTTTTTGCATTCCATTTTTCTTTCTAGGATTCCATTTTCGTCGTAAAGTTGGAGCAAACCATCTTCCTGGTCTCCTTCCAGATATTGTCCTTCTGCTTTCAGTTTGCCGTTTTCATGATATTCAATGAACGGTCCATTTTCATTGTTGCCCCGAAACTGCACTTTTTCTTTGATTTGTCCATTCGTGTAATAAGCAGTCCATTGTCCCTCCATTTCGCCTTCTACATAATCGCCTTGCAGTTCGATTTTTCCATTCTCATAGAAACTCAAATAGCGTCCTTGATGCTCCCCTTCCACAAAAGTTTCTATGGATTGTACTGCTCCATTTTCGTAGTAAACACGACGCTCTCCGTGGAGTTGGTCGGCTTTATAAGTAGCTTCTTCTATGATCGCTCCTTCACGATCAAAAGATTTGTACAAACCTTCTTTTTCTTGCGTCTTTGAGTTGATAGTATATTGCTCCTTAATCGTACCTGCTTCTGTTTCTTTGCTTACCATTTCTAAACCGTTTCCACAGTTGGCAGCTAAGCAGATTGATGCAAAAAATAGGATGTATCGCATAGGTTTCAATTTGATTTTATTTGACAAGCAAAAGTTTTTCTACAATTCCTCAGAAGTATCCACAAACTTGACGTTGGGCGTTTTAGGGGCGTAATTTTCTGGTAAATGATAACGATGCAAAAACTTCCAATATTTCACAACATCTAAGTTAGAAGGTTGCATTGGAAGCTTCAAATTATCTGTTGGATAGCGGTCTATAAAATGCTGGGTCAGTTCGCTGGGAAACTCAAGGAACAAAAAGTCATAGAGTTCATCGATTTCTTGTGGATTTAGTTGTGGACGATCCAGATATTCAGCAGCCATTTGGTAATTAGGTTGCAAAGTCAAACCTTCGTTTTCAATGTAAGCTATAGCAGCCCCTCTTGAAAAATCTTCCACCTGTGCTTTTATCATTTGCCTCGTATTTGCTACAGTTTCTTCTATGTCGCTTTCTGAGAGTATCTTTTCAGCAGTTCGCTGAGCCTTTTGAAGCAAGTTTCGGTAATACCTCTCGTATGCATCTACTACCTGCTTTGGGCTGTTAGCAAAATAGACGTTACTGCCAAAGGTTTCTATAAACGCCTCGTGTCCTTGCGCTTCGTTTTCTTTTAGCTTTTCTTGCTGCTCTTCTGTATTGGAATAGAACGAATAGATCGCCTCTGACCAAGCTTTTCTTGGCATCTCGTCACCCTGCATTCTACCAATCATCGCACCTGACAACCACCATTTTTCATCCCAGAAAGTGAGTTCCATTACTGACACTGCCCCTTCTTGAAGTTGTTCTATACTAGGCTGCATAGAAGCTCGCCAGACTTTAAAAGAACGCTTTGTGTAGCGATGTTCAAATCGGTAAAATTGACTGGTGCTCTCTCTGTAGATGAACTCTCCTGTACAACGCTTTCCTAAGTCACGTATTCTTGTCCTCGTTGCTTCTGTACAATTGGCTAAACGAGCAAATAACTCTAGACCAGTCAGGGCATTGAGTTGATAATGGTGCTTTAAGACCGCTTTCTCTTGAGTCATGTAAAACAGATACTCAGCTTGTACTGGATTTTCTGCCACTTCAGAAGTTGCTATTTTTTGCTTTTTTAGATATATGTTAGCCTCTAGATTGATGAGGTAATTGGTTTTGGTGACACTAGTAATCTTTTTCCTTACATCGAAATAATTATCCGTTGGACGAACTTTGTAGAAGTCTTTGTGATAGTCACTAAGCAGTACCTCTTCGTACTCATTCAAATGATTGAATATCTTGATCGCATAATTCTCAAACTCAGGTATGTTGGGAGAATAAGTCGCTTCATTGACGACAGAGAAGTAATGCCAAATCAAAAACTGAATATCTTCTGAATTGATGTCACCTTGCACGTAGTCGTTGAGTTCATAAAAGGGTAAAATATAGCCGTAGTAGTCCTGATTCATGTCTGTAAATGCCTTCCAGATACCAATTTCGCTGATAATATCTTCAAAGTATTGACTAATATTGAGTGCTATGGTTTTAATGGATTGCTGGTCGCTTTTCTCTGTAAATATTTCTACGAGTGGAGTGATAATGTCATAAATTTCATTTGCTATTTTTGTGTATAGCTCGTCGTATTCTGTGCGTTTTTGGTAGGGCTTTAACTTTAACCAATCCGTAATGAAAATAGTAGAATACTTGCTTTTATTATTTCTGTTGCGTCTCGCTTTTCTTCGTTTCATAATTTACATAGATGAAGTTCTGTAAATTCCAGTAAGAACGAATCGGGAGTAGCAATCAATTAGTTACTAACTGCCTCACCAGTGCGACTAGTCCAAATTAATTGACATTTTTAAACCACTCTCAACTCAATGTTGAACAGGATTTTTGATGGTCAGTTGATTAACACTAGAAGCTCGCTCCACTTGCCATTCCTTGAAGGGATGTCTTTGCACCCAGTCTATTTCTGCACCAAAAAAACGAAATAAAAAGGGAATAAAAGGATGGACAAGCGAATTTTTGTGTTTGATGTAACCAAACATAGCTCGCGGCACTGCACCAATTGAACTCTTGATCTCTAGTGCAGTGCGAGAAAAAGCGATTTCGTGCATATTTTGTTCTATGCCTGAATGCACTAGATCAAGCAGCATATTCAGGTAAAGCTGGTGCGAAGTATTGTAGTTTTCATCCAAACCTAAAAAATGTGCCTCCAAAGTTCTTTCATCTCGAATACTCGTACAGAAACCAATTAATTCATTTTCATCAAAATAGGCAAGCATCTGAAAATCGTTGCCCAATTGTCGTTTTAGGGTGTAGAAATAATGAACTGGTAGTTGAGCCACATTTAGGTCTGCTCTTTCTGCGACATTTTGATACAGTCGATGAATTTTTTCCTCCTGTGTCTTAATCTGTGCAACATCTAGATAGTATTTATTAATCCTGCCTAATTTTTTCATTGCCCGTTTGGCCCTGATTCTATACTTAGAACGCATAGCAGCCAAATAATCATCGAAAATTTGCCAAGCTGCTGGAATGGGTAGCAGCATATTGGGTTGAATCGCACATTCGTGGAAACCATTTTCAAGAAACTTGCGAACGAAGCCTTGCTGGTCTCCATACCAATCTTTACTGACTACTACATCAACTTTAAGAGAAAAACTTTGCTGAATTGCCTCACTCGCCTTCAAAAGTAAATTAGATGAAGTCGTCTTGGGAAAAGTAGGAAGAAAGTAAGTACCATATTCTCCCGTCAATGTGCTATTACCGAGTACTAAGAAATTCCAATTCAATCCTTTCAGCAGCCATCTTTGGAGCTTTTGTTGCCAATTAGAAGCTTGCCGATCAATACTTATGCCTTCACTTCCAGAAAAAGGAAAAAAATGTGCTATAGATATTCCAACGGCTTTGCCCTTTGCTCGAAAAAGAAGGTAAAAAAAATGGTAGTTCTTCGGAGCAGCAGCTTCTAGAGCCTCCAAATAATTTTTCTGCAAGAAGACTGAAGTTTGACTGCTCAACTTATCCCAAGCAAAAGGTAATTGATTCACTGAAGAATAGATTTCAATCTGAGCATCCTCAGCTACTTTTACACGAGAATGGTTTGCCTTGTGAGGCATCTTTAAAGGATAAATTTCAGAGATGCAGGTCATGGAATGTAGGTCGTTTTTACTGTCGTCGAGTAGAGCAAGTCGAACTTGCATTCTTAGCTATTTCGTCATGGCTATTTTAAATCTAGGGCTGTACGAAGTCTCGTTTTTGCTAACATTTTACTCGAAAATGGCCTAAGAGCATGTTTGGAGCGCTATCTTTCTGTAAACCAGTATTTTCCGAACCTGACTTTGAAAATAATCGCTCGTTCATCCCGATAAAGTCGCTATTATTTTCTTCGCCAGACCGTGTCCGCCTTAGGCGCGAACCGTAAACTACTGATTTACAGTTTAATCCTGCTCCAAACAAGCTCTAAGTCAATGTCAGAAAATCACTCAACAAGTATACTCCGTAAATCTCTTTGGACGGAAACACCTTTGGGGCATACTTGTTGAGCGATTTCAGGAGCGTTCCTGAGACTTATTTTGAGCATAGCTTAAGACTTCGTACACGCCTATTTTAAATCTATCCGTGCTGTTTGGTTTATTTTTTTAGCTAAAACGGCTGTCCTAAAATAGAGGGGCAAGCTCCAAATTTCCGAAGTTTTCAAAACTTCGGAAATCTCCAAAAGCTATCCACTTTTAGTGCTATAGCTAAAACGCTGTGGTGAGTAAAAAGTTAGTAGGTGTTTAGAAATTTTTGGTCGCTTGACTTTTTTTGAAATGTTCTTAGTTCGAGTTCTATTGAATTGTCTGATAATGAAATCATTTTAAACTTTGTACCCCTTTGAAAATTCTACTCAAACATTTCCTCCATAACCTCATTAAATATCTTGTCCCTTGAATTGCCACCTTCTTCGTTCCCAGCACTATTCAATAAAAGAATATAGGTCATGTCTTCTTCTGGAAAATATAAAGCGATGCTACTGAACCCGTCTATTCCTCCCGTATGTCCTACAGCCGTACCATATTGCGTATTGAATTTTTCTATTCCAAATCCATTTTCTACTTGCCCATAAATGTCATCAGGAGAAGTCCATTCTTCTGGTAAATCAAACCATGAAGTCATTGCGTTGATAGCATTATCCGAAATCAAATTTCCTTTTATCATTTGTTCAAAAAAAGTAGCCAAATCAAAGGCATTAATCGCAATTCCTCCATCTCCGCCAATTCCCAATTCATCGTTGTACAAAAACTCACTTTCTATATGCTGTCCGTTGCCATAAACATCAACATATCCTTTTACACATCCATCAGGTATGGGTTGTTCTTCACTGTAGTAGGCTGAATTTAAGCCTAATGGAGCAAATACTTCTTGCTGATATACTTGCTCGAAGCTAAGTCCACTCGCACTTTCTAATATCATTGCCAATAGAAGGAAGTTGGTGTTAGAATAGTAATAAGTTGCTCCTACTTCGTTGGTAGTGGCTACGCCGTATGTGTATTTGAGTACATCCAGCTTAGTGAAATTATTGGTTATTTTGTTGATTCTATCCAATTCAAATTGAAAAGTGTAGTAATCGGCTATTCCACTTGTATGCGCTAATAAATGTTTTATTTGGGCTTGGTCTGCATTATTTACCTTTTCGATAATAGATGCGTCCAGCCATTTGCTTACAGGGTCTTCAAGTGTAAGCACCCCTTGGTCAATATATCGGTAAATCGCTGCCGACGTAAATACCTTACTAATACTCGCAATAAGAAATGTATTACAGCTTGCCATTTCAATGTCGGACGCAATATCCGCTTTGCCATCCGCACCTGCCCAAACGCCGTCTTTGTCCTTGACTAATAGAACAGCACCCACTAATCCATTTTTTCTATTTTCACTCAGTATATTTTGATAGATAGCAGCTTTCGGATGATTCGTGCTATTGTCTATATTACCTAAATCACAGCTATAATTGGAAGCTGGCAGCACCTCGTTTTTTTCACAAGAAGTTAAGCTGACCAAAGCTGTTGTTACGATGAAAGCGAAGATTGATATTTGATATAATTTCATGTTTTTAAAGTTTAATTTGTACACCGATTTTTAATAAAGAATGAGGAATGACAGGGATGCCATTTGCAAATGGAGTTTCCAACAAAAGCTCTTGACGAACAAACGGCTGAATCTTACTTTCACTCAAATAAGTCAAACCTATTCCAAGATTGAGGTATAAATGTGATCTGCCTATTTGATTGATTTTTTCAAAATCACCGTCTTCTGTTTGTTCATAAATTTCTCCTGGGTAAAAGGAATGGAGATACCCCAAGCCCATCGGTAAATCTAAAGACAATCGGTTGAATAGTTTTTGGGAATACTGATATTCTCCTCCCAAATAAAAAGCATTTTCTAATCGCTGATGGTGGAAAAAGCCAACTTTTACATTGGTGTATCGAATGCTTTTAGGTTTTTCAATCTTTCGGATGGTTCCCGTGATTTCGATACCTGGGTGAATAGGGCTGTAATTGGTAAATGGTAAGCCAATCGCCTCCGTATTGAGGGAGACGGCATACTGTTGAAATACTTGCGAATATCCCAAAGTAGAAAGGGATATAAAAAACGCAAGAAATACATTCTTTTTAATCATTTAGACAAAATTTTACATTAGCAATATTCCTTTTCTCTACGTATTTGCAGAGTAGGGTGATTTTTTAAGAATCGACTCAATACTTTAAGTCTCCTTTCAAATCTGATGTAAAATTGAGTGGAAAAAGGGCTTTTGAAGTCTTACAAATCGGAAAGTGCAGAAATTAGGACTTTTTTTTGCGGAATTTGGCTGGAGTTTCGCCCGTCATTTTCTTGAATGTGGCATAAAATGCAGACTTAGATTTGAAACCAGCCTCCAGTCCAATAGAAAGCGTAGTGTAATGATGAAAATCTTCGTTACCGAACATCGCCTTTACTTCAGCTACTCGGAACTCATTTACCCAAATGGGGAAATTCTTTTTGGTTATTTTTTTTATAATTTTTGAAATATAGCCAGCACTCATATCCATTTGTTGGGCAACATCATCAATACTCAAATCTTCATTTCGGTAAAGTGTTTCGGAAACCATTAGGCTATTTATCTTTTTGAAATGACTGTCAAAAAGATAAGGATTTGACTCTGGTGAGCTATTCTTGATAGATGAATTTTGACTTTCGATTGGAACGACTGATTCTTTGGGGCTTTCAATTGAAGTGACTGATTTTGAAGTACTGCTTCTAAGGGGCTTGGTCGTTAATTTTTGGCTAATTTCTTCTCTATCATCAATCAACTTTAGATTAACAATTCCATTATATATCATCCAAAACATCCAAATGGATACTATGATATAAAGTGTATAAATTAATGTAGCAAATAAAGAACTTATCACATATCCTGCTATGGTTATCAATAACCAAACCAACAATAGAACAACTGTTGATTGCCAAATCTTGTAAATCCAATCTTTTCTACCCGAATTGTTGTGGTAAAATTTTATTAAGTGGTAAGATTTATAACACAGAAAAACATTAAACAAAATACTAAGTACCGTCTCAACTTCATAAAATATTTGTATTTGAGTGGTCGAACCTATGGTCTCGATGGGGTAAGTTAAGACAATGAAAATGTTAATTATAGTGTCGACAATAAACGGAAGGAGCAAATAATAATTAAAAGTTACCTGTTTATTGGTTGGATTGGAAGTAGAAAATTTAAAAAAAACGTATAGCGGAACGTAAACCAAAAACCCAAGTTCTATATCATGTAAAAAAAATTCTAACCATAAAGAATCGGGTGCATAATTACTACTTGCTACATCAATGATGCTCATAGATGATAACAATATCAAAGCTATGGCAAGCCATTGGTTAGCAGTCGTTTTGTAGTACTTTGATGTTAAAAGGAAAAAAGCCAATAAAAGACCTTGTCCCAAAGCTATTAGTAGTATGTATTGGTATTCAGCCAATTTACAAATTTTTTCTTTTTTGGTATGATACAAAAAGTCAACTGGTTTTCTTTTCGTTTCATCTACCTGTTCTGTGCAAAATAGATGAATTTCACACAAGCTATTTTCCTAAAAGAAAAGTTACATCTTTTCCTTCTTAAAGAAAAACTTCCCTTGCCTATTCTCAAGACAATGGAAGTTAAAATTAAAACTATTATTTGACAAAATATCCTATTTTGCTAAGGCAATAGCGTTGGTTGCCATTTCATAAGATGCAGATTGTAAAAAACCTTTGAACTGCTCTTCGGTCATATTCGGATTCTCCATGAACTCTGAAGTACTCCCCAAAACTAGGACAGTGTAATAAGGTGATAAAAGCGTAATTTTGGAACGATAAAATTACGATAAAAATGGGAAGAAAAAGAAGGACCTTTAGTAGCAAGCAAAAATCGAAAATTGCATTGGAAGCGTTGC
>JBCCRX010000287.1:0-8955 GCA_039201015.1 Bacteroidota bacterium
GAAATTAGTATATAGCTTGATTTCACAAATTTAATTATATCAAAGATACATAAAACACGTCAAAACAGAGTTAACTTATTGATTATCAGATATTTAATTTTTTGTAAAAATCGTGCTTCAAAAATTAAAACATACTCTAACTACACTTGTGCCTTCATGAAAATGGAAGTCAAGCAATTAGCCATTCTATTAACGTGATTACAATATTAAAATATGCTGAATAAAACAAGATACTGACAGAGCGTAAAAATCATCAAGCATTTTTTTTTGCTGCTTCTAAAGCCGCTTCTAATCCACTCACATCCTTCCCCCCTGCCGTCGCAAAAAAGGCTTGTCCACCACCACCTCCTTTAATATGTTTTGATAATTCCCGCACCAAATTACCCGCGTGTAAATCTCGCTCTTTGGTCAGATTTTCACTAATCGTAACCATCAATTGTGGCTTATTTTTAATGACTGCACCAAAGACAATCAGCGCATTTCCTACTTCTTTTTCCAGATTATAAGCGAGTGTTTTTAAGGCTTTAGCATCTTGTAAATCGACTTTGGTGGCTAGCAAATTAATAGCATTAACTTCCTCAAATTGATTTTTCAGTTGATCTTTCAGTCCCGCCGCTTGTGCTGCTAACATTTGCTCTATTTGCTTTTGCAGCTTTTTGTTTTCTTCCTGCAAATCGGTGACGCTTTTTACAACATCTCTAGTATTTTTGAATAGAGAACGCACCGCTCCCAATTGCTCCAACTCCTTATTGATGAAGCTTTCTGCCATATCCGCCGTCACTGCTTCTATTCGTCGAATGCCCGCAGCCACACCTGATTCTGCTAATATCTTAAAGACACCAATTTCACCCGTTGCTGGCACATGTGTTCCTCCACAAAGCTCTTGACTGAAGTCTTGGTCGAAAGTGACCATGCGCACCGTATCGCCATATTTTTCTCCAAAAAGCATCATTGCACCCGAAGCTTTTGCCTCTTCTATGGGCATATTTCGATTTTCTTCAAGTGGAATATTCTCGCGGATTTTTTCATTCACAATCGCTTCTACTTTTGAGACTTCAGCCGTGGTCATTTTGCCGAAATGGGAGAAATCAAAGCGCAGGCGTTTATGATCGACGTCTTGCCCTTTTTGCAAAGCATTGTTGCCGATAACTTCGTGCAAAGCAGCGTGCATTAAATGAACCGCTGAATGATTAGCAGCAGTCGCCTGACGCTTTGTTGCATTCACTTCAGCTTTTACGATAGTTTCTGGCTTACTTGGCAATTTTTTGACAATATGTATGGTCAGATCATTTTCTTTTTTTGTATTCAACACAGGAATTTTTTCCTCTCCAAACCACATCAAACCTACATCGCCCCTTTGACCACCACTCTCGCCATAGAAAGGGGTCTTATTCAAAACAACTTGGTATTCTTCTCCCTTTTTGTTACTAACAATTCTATATTTCAATACGCTCGCATCTTCCACTTTCAGATGATCGTAACCAACAAATTCCACGGCTTCGTCTTCTTTCACTATCACCCAATCACCCACTTGTTTGGCAGCCGCCGTACGAGCGCGATCCCTTTGTTCTTCTAGTGCATTTTTAAAACCTACCTCATCTAATTTGTAGCCTTTTTCTGATGCCATCAAACGCGTCAAATCAATAGGAAAACCATATGTATCATATAGCTCAAACGCATCTTTGCCCTCCACAACACCATCGTTGATTTCCAAATCTTCAAAGCGACTAATCCCTTTTTCTAAGGTGTTCAAAAATGCCTTTTCTTCACCTTGAACAACTTTTGCAATCTGTGCTCGCTGCGCACTCAATTCGGGAAAAGTATTTCCAAAATAATCCGCTAAAATGGGTACTAATTCATACAAAAGTGGACGCTTGATGTCCAGAAAAGAATAGTAATAGCGCACTGCCCGACGCAATATGCGCCGAATCACATAACCCGCCCCATTATTTTCTGGTAATTGTCCGTCTGCAATTGCAAAACTGACCGCCCGAATATGATCAACAACCACTCGAATTGCCATATCTGTTTTTGCGGTTTTGTCGTAGCTGGCGGTGTATCTTTTACCTGATGCCTTTTCTAGGTGCTGAATCAGAGCAGTGAAAATATCGGTGTCGTAGCTTGCCGTTCTGCCTTGCAGCACCAAACACAATCGCTCGAAACCCATACCCGTATCAACGTGTGTAGCAGGCAGTTTTTCTAAGCTGCCGTCTGCTTTTCGATTGTATTGAATGAAGACTAAATTCCAAATCTCGATGACTTCTGGATGATCCATATTGACCAAACTAGCACCATCTACTTTTGCGCGTTCTTCTTCTGAGCGCAAGTCAATATGAATTTCCGAGCAGGGACCACATGGACCCGTATCGCCCATTTCCCAAAAATTATCCTTCTTCCCAAAATCTAAAATACGATCTTTACTGATCCATCCGCTCCAATAGTTTGCCGCTTCCTCGTCACGTCCCAAACCCTCCGCTTCGTAGCCTTCAAAAATAGAAGCGTATAATCTATCTTTTGGCAAGCCGTACCATTCTGGTGAAGTCAACAGTTCCCAAGCCCAAGCGATCGCTTCTTTTTTGAAGTAATCGCCAATCGACCAATTGCCCAACATTTCAAACATCGTGTGGTGCGTGCCGTCTGTGCCCACCTCTTCCAAATCATTGTGCTTTCCACTGACACGCAAACATTTTTGGGTATCAGCAATGCGTGGATGATCGGGTATCGCATTACCCAAAAAGAAGTCTTTGAACTGATTCATGCCCGCATTGGTAAACATTAGGCTAGGATCATTTTTATTTACAATCGGTGCAGAGGGAACTATTTTATGCTTTTTTTGCTCAAAAAAGCGCAGAAACTTTTGTCGAATCTCACTAGAAGTCATCTTTTCCATTCAGATTTATCATTTTTTCGTCATAAAAACAGCTTACAAAAGCTTAAATAGGAATAATGCAACAACAATCGCGTTTGCTATGGGCTTTATGAATTTCGTACATCAGAGCGGTAAAAGTCAGTTATTTTTCCACATTTTTTTGAAAATTCAAAGTGGAAAACTACCTTTACCACAACAATCATCGCCGATCCCTCATGAATCAACCTATATTTTGGGTCAAAAGTGCCGCAAAAATAGGATATTTGTTAAGGAACTAAAACACTTATGGCTAGGGAAAAATTTACCTATAATACTCAGACCCTCCGCTACGAGAAAGTTGTAGAACCACTCAGCCAAAAATTAATACGAATCGCAGGAATCGTTTGTGCAGCTCTAGTGACTGCCTTCATTTTTACTATCCTCTCTCACAAGTACCTGCCTTCTCCCGAAGTAGCGCAACTCAAGAAAACGATCGAGCAGCAAGATCGAAAATACAAAGAAGTATCTGATCAATTGGATTTAATGACTTCTTCTCTGCAAAGCATACAAGAAAGGGATGCTACTGCCCACCGCATGATTTTCGGAATGGAGCCAATCAATGAAGGAATTTGGAATGCAGGTATTGGTGGGCACGAAAAATATCCAGAATTAGATGCTAGTAATAGTACAGAGACTTTGATCAATACTTTAGACAAAGTAGAAAAATTAAAATGGCAACTGGCTGTTCAGTCGCGCTCTTTAGATACTATTCTGACGAAAGCGCAGGACAAAGAAGAAATGCTCGCTTCTATCCCTTCAATAAAACCTGTCCGCTCCGATAAATTGGCTAGGAACATCAAATTACTCTCTGGTTTTGGTATGCGCTTGCATCCTATTCATAAGGTAAGAAAGATGCACGCTGGTATTGATTTCACAGCACCAAGAGGTACGCCTATCCAAGCCACTGGAAATGGTAAAGTGGTAAAAGTAGAACGAAGAAGATCAGGTTATGGCAATAATGTCACCATAGATCACGGTTATGGCTACAAAACCCTGTATGCTCACATGTACAAAATAGATGTAGTATTAGGGCAAAAAGTGACCAAAGGGCAGAAAATCGGGGAAGTAGGATCAACGGGAACATCCACTGGAGATCACTGCCACTATGAAGTAATTTTCAAAGGTAAGAAAGTCAATCCAATTCATTACTGCATGGACGGCTTGTCTCCAGAAGAATACCAAGAGATGGCCGAAGCCGCGGGTAAAATGAATCAATCATTCGATTAAAAATCACTGCCACGCGTCCCAATCATAAATAAGAACGACCTATCATCGTATAGATGATAGGTCGTTTTCTGTTTCTACATACTTTTCATTGTACTCTTAAATCGATCAATTGAAAATTCCTGATTATAACGGAATGCGGTGATTAGTAAATGCTGCAATAGCGTCTCATTAAGTGTTGAAATTCCATATACTTCGCTGCTGACGCAGCGAAGGGAACTTCAGGAGGGAGAGATGAATCGGCGGTAAAACCGCTGATTCATCTCTCCCTCCAAAAGA
This sequence comes from Bacteroidota bacterium, assembly GCA_039201015.1. GTDB lineage: Bacteria > Bacteroidota > Bacteroidia > Chitinophagales > Saprospiraceae > JAAUTG01. The sequence continues at coordinate 4,412 of JBCCRX010000287.1, forward strand.
ATTTTCGCGCCGAAGGCGCGGAAAACCACTAGGTTTGCTAATTTTTGTAGACTTTTTTCTTTCACCGCAAAACGTTACAATCAGAAAAATTCTTATGGAACTCTTTATCCAAAACCTTCAAGATTTGGCAGAGGCTGCCACTCACTTGCTTCAATACGCAGCGGGAAAGAAAAAAATGATCTTTATTGGAGAAATTGGTGCGGGGAAAACGACTTTTATTCAACAAATTTGCAAACAATTGGGCGTAGAAGAAGCCGTGACCAGTCCCACTTTTTCGCTGGTCAATGAATACCTTAACGATCAACAAGAAGTTGTTTATCACATTGACCTGTATCGTTTAAAAAGTGAAGAAGAAGCTTCCCACATTGGCATTGAAGAATATCTATACAGCGATGCTTACTGCTTTATTGAGTGGCCGCAGCTCATAGAAAGATGGCTACCCGATGAAGTTGTGCGAATAAACATAGCGATTATGGAAGATTCTAAACGGAAAATGGTATTTTTGTAGAGCAAGAGGAAAGGCTCAAAAGTTGATAGATCAGTAGCAAAATACTTACAACTACTTAAACGAAACCTTTACACGAAAGATCAAAATAAACTACTAAAGATTTGATGGCAGACGGAAAGAAGAAAATACCAATACCAGAAAGCTTAACGGCTTCTGGTTTGCAGACACAATACGAGACCTTGCAGGTGAAACAAGCAAAGGGGCAACTGAGCATTGGCATCCCAAAAGAGGTAAGTATGCAGGAGAATCGAACAGCGCTCGTTCCTTCTTCAGTGAGTATTCTAGTCGGCAGAGGACACCGTGTCATAGTAGAGAGAGGCGCAGGAGAAAAGTCTAGCTTTTCTGATCACAACTACTCTGAATGTGGTGCGGAAATCGCTTACAGCCAAGAAGAAGTGTATAAAGCGGATGTTATCCTTAAGGTTGCGCCGCCAACATTACCAGAAATTGATTTGATGCACCCCGACCAAATTTTGATTTCTCCTTTGCAACTCCCTATCATTAGTGATCGGTACATCAAACGCTTATTAGATAAACGAGTCATCGCTATCGCCATGGAGTATCTAAAAGACGGAGGCGATAGTTTCCCTATTGTTCGGATCATGAGTGAGCTGGCAGGGCTATCTGCTATTCTCACAGCTTCCGAGTTGTTGAGTACCACCAATGGCGGAACGGGGGTTCTATTGGGTGGTATATCAGGTGTGCCGCCCGCAAAAGTAGTTATTTTAGGAGCGGGAATCGTTGCGGAATACGCCACGAGAACGGCATTGGGCTTGGGAGCAGAAGTGCGTATTTTTGATGATAATGTGTCCAAACTCAAGCGCATACAAACGCTAGTTGGGCAACAATTATATACTTCTACCACCAATACAGTTTATCTGAAAAGAGAACTGAAAGATGCAGATGTGGTGATTGGAGCTATTCATTCTGAATCAGGTCGTACTCCCATAGTTGTGACCGAAGATATGGTGAGACAAATGAAAACAGGCACAGTCATTGTAGATGTCAGCATAGATCAAGGCGGCTGTTTTGAGACTTCCGAAGTGACGAAGCACGATCGCCCTACTTTTGTGAAACACGGTGTCATTCATTTTTGTGTACCTAACATCGCCTCTAAAGTAGCGCGTACTGCATCCGTTGCTGTTAGTAATATCATTACGCCTATTTTGCTTGATGCAGCCACGGTTGGTAGTATCGAAAGCTTATTGTTTAGAAATCATGGATTGCGGCACGGCGTCTATATCTTTAAGGGTCGATTGACAAATGATTATCTAGGACGACGGTTTAATTTAAAATATACCGATTTGAACTTGTTGCTTACGGCAAGTATGTAGCGCAAATACGGGCCTTTTGTTTTTAAATCTCAAGCGATCGGTCGCCTTGGCTAATTCTCCCACTTCATACGCTCAATAATTGTGCAATCTACTCGTTCCATTATTGCGGAACAAAGCAATCTGATATTTAATCATGAAGCGTAGCGGCACAGCAGATATGGCACTTTGGGGTGGTGGCATCCCTCCTTGGCTATTTGATCGCATGGTCAAATTAGCTTTACCAATGGTGCAGGCAATCGTTTTGGAACATGGACAAGCTGCTTTTTTGAAGCGATTATCCGATCCTTTTTGGTTTCAAAGCTTTGGTGCAGTGATCGGTATGGATTGGAATTCATCGGGTGTCACAACTGCTGTGATGCGTGCTTTGAAAAAAGCCTTGAATCCACATGCCAAGGAGTTGGGTTTGTACGTCTGCGGCGGAAAGGGCAAACATTCGCGAAGAACACCAGAAGAATTGATGCGCATTGGCGAGCAAACGGGCTTGGACGGCGATCATTTTGCTTATTGTAGCAAGCTGAGCGCAAAAGTAGATAATACGGCCATTCAAGATGGCTTCCAGTTATATTTGCACAGCTTCATCCTGAATGAGAAGGGCGACTGGACGGTGATTCAGCAAGGAATGGAGGGGCAAAAAGGCTTGGCGCGCCGCTATCATTGGCACTCTGGCAGCATTGATTCTTTTACGGAAGAACCACACACCGCAGTTTGTGGCGAAAATAAAGGATTGATCCTTAATCTGACCGATAAAAGTGCAAAAAGTACCAAAGAAGCCATTCTGGAAATCGCGAAAGTCCATCCGACCAAAATACTGCAAGAAGTACCCTACATGAAGTTGCCCAATTACTGCGATGTGAAAGCCAAAGATGTTGATTTGAAGCGTTTGGGTAGTGTTCTGTGGTTGGCGCAAGAGCAAGAAACTCAGCAATTCGATGACTTATTGATGTTGCAAGGGCTTGGTCCGCGCACTTTGCAATCACTCACCTTGGTCAGTGAAGTCATCCACGGCACCCCTGCTCGTTTCAGCGATCCCGCGCGCTACTCTTTTGCTCACGGTGGCAAGACAGGTCGTCCGTTTCCTGTACCCACCAAAGTCTATGATGAAACCATAACGACTTTGAAAGAGTCGGTCGAAAAAGCGAAAATAGGCGATCAGGACAAACTCAAAGCCATTAAAAAGCTAACACAACTAGCACAAACGGCAGAGAGCGGTTTTACGCCAAACGATCAGTTCAACAAGCTACTTGAAAAAGAAAGACGTGAATCTTACAAATACGGTGGAAGAACAGCAATAAAAAAGTCGAAGCCACCAAAGGAAGATGGACAGTTGAGGTTATTTTGAAAAAGTAATTTTGTTTTGGATTGGGTATTATTTCTGTTTTTTGCACTAGCACTAGAAGATTTCCAAAGTTTTTAAACCTTGAGTTTAGTCCGAAAATCTGAAAAACGAAACAATTTGACTTTTCGGAGCGGACTCAACCTTTGGAAATCTCTAGAACTGCTAACAATTTCTACAGCCTGTAATTTAAGCCCAAAGAGAAATAGTGCGGCGCACCGATGCCCGTCTCAAAGTTAATACCAAAGTTCTCAGAGAAATAGCCACGCAGCGCAAAAGGAATGACTTGAAAAGCTAAATTGACGCCAGCGAAAGGTGTGCTATCAATATCATTTTGTATGTTCGTATCGCTCGCCGTCACATCCGTTATCCAACTGGTTAATCCGATCCGAAAACCAGAATAAAGGTCTAATTTATCATTGTTGCCGTAATGAAATAAAGGACGTATTCCTATATTGATACGATTGATTCCCACATCTACCAAATCTACGCCTTTTTGTAGAGCTTCATCCTCATCTAAATAGGATAGATTTTGTATCTCAAATCCCATATTTTGATAAGACAGTCCTCCACCTACACTAAACCATTTCACGATACCATAATCATAATTGACTTGTATAGCAGGAGCGGAACGGCCTACAAATTGTCCCGAAACATTAGAGATTTGACCATCAACATCTATTTCAAATTCGTTCAGATTGTTGTTATCAAAAAGATCGAATAGTGTGCCAGGTAAACTCGCACCAATGTTTAGCGTCAATACATTTTTATAGTCTTCATTTTGAGCAGATAAACCCATGCTGATAGATAGGGCAAGTACGAATAAAAGAGATTTTTTCATTAAATTTTGTAAATTATTATCGAGTGAATAAATAAAAAACTCGTGTTACGCAAGTAGTACCTTAGTCTATGTTATTCGCTGATCTCTGAGATTGGCGTGTTTTGCGTAACATCAATAAAAAACTTTTATAGCATTTCGTGGAACGATGTATGCTTTGCCTTCTTCAATAAATACTAAGAGAACTTGTAAAAAATAACCTACCCATTTTTAATTTTCTCCCAAACTACTACTGCCTTGCTCATCAGTCAGCTAACACAGGCGATCTTTCTTCTTCGCGCCTTGTATTAGTTCGCAATAATTCTTAAAAATTTGGGTAGCTTATCTTTTACAAATTCCCTAAAGTTTAATACGGGAAACTTATGCTTACTACTTTCTCGTAGGAAGCCTTTAATAGAAGTTTAACTTATCCACTTACGTTTCGCTGATTTGAAAATCAAAAAATCAAAATTTAATACTGTTTGTACAATAAAAAATACCTTTTTGAAAAATTTTATTCCATAAAATTTTTCAAAAAAGGACTCTTGGACA
>JBCCRX010000288.1:0-8925 GCA_039201015.1 Bacteroidota bacterium
CTACCCAAATTTTTGAGAATTATCGCGAACTAATACAAGGCGCGAAGAAGGAAGATAGCCTGTGTTAGCTGACTGATGAGCAAGGCAGTAGTAGTTTGGGAGAAAATTAAAAATGGGTAGGGTATTTTTTACAAGTTCCCTAAAGGGCTAAAACAGAATTAAAAAACGATACAATAATCTATCGAACCTGATTTGTATCAAAAAAATCAGTATAGTCAAATGGCAAAACTAGAATTGACGATGCCCAAAATGGGGGAAAGCATCATTGAAGCAACGATCCTAAAATGGGTGAAGCAAGAGGGAGACCAAGTGGAGGAAGACGATACCATATTGGAAATTGCGACGGATAAAGTGGATTCTGAGGTGCCTTCTCCAGTAGATGGCGTCATTGAAAAAATATTATTTCCAGAAGATGATACCGTTGCAGTGGGAGAAGTCATTGCTATCATTTCCACCAAAGGAATGAATGGAGCAGTAGAGGCACATACCGCAAGTGATACCACGCAAGAAGCTGCTAGTCCTATTGAGACAGTTTCACTTCCTGAGACCAATTCCATGACGGCTACTGTTAGCACAAATATTACCCGAACGGATTCAAAAGGTAGATTTTACTCCCCACTTGTGCGCAGTATCGCGCAGGAAGAAGGGCTTGCTATGCAGGAATTGGAGCAAATTCAGGGTTCGGGCGCGCAAGGACGAGTCACCAAAGACGATATATTGAATCACATCGCCAATCGACAGCTAAGTAGTACTGCTTCCGTAGCTGATACTACGCAAATAATGACACCTACTCCCTCTCCTGTAAATACGCCATCTGTCCATACAGCTATGCCCACTTACAGCAGCAATAGGAAGGACGAGATCATCGAAATGGATAGAATGCGTAAGCTCATCGCCGATCATATGGTGATGTCCAAGCATACGTCTCCACACGTTACTTCTTTTGTGGAAGCAGATGTTACGAGTATCGTCAATTGGCGCAATCGCATTAAGGGTAGTTTCCAGCAACAGCATGGCGAAAAAATCACCTTTACGCCAATTTTTATGGAAGCCGTAGCGAAAGCGATTTTGGATTTTCCAATGGTCAACGTCTCTGTGGATGGCAGTAAGATCATCAAGAAGAAAGACATCAATATCGGTATGGCGACTGCGCTACCTTCTGGTAATTTGATTGTTCCTGTCATCAAAAATGCCGATCACTTGAATTTGATTGGTCTGACCAGACAAGTCAATGATTTAGCGATTCGTGCTAGAAACAATGAATTAAAACCCGATGAAATACAAGGCGGAACATTCACTTTAACGAATGTAGGCACTTTTGGCAATGTCATGGGAACACCAATCATCAATCAGCCACAAGTTGCGATTCTGGCCGTAGGTGCGATTAAGAAAAAACCTGCCGTCATGGAAACAGAATACGGAGATGTCATTGCCATTCGCCACCTGATGTTCCTATCGCTTTCTTACGACCACCGTGTAGTAGATGGCTTTTTGGGGGGCTCTTTTTTGAGGAAAATAGCTGATTATTTGGAAGCTTTTGATGAGGAAAGAAAAATATAATTTACACCATTCAAGTAACAATAGTCCGTGTAATTTTTGAACCACGGAGAACAAAAAGAATTGATATTCAGAGAGTTATAGTTTCGCCGTTCTCTTTTACAATCTTTTGATTATCAATGACTTGTGAATAGCTCACGGACTATTGCAATAGCTAATAATCAATCATTAACCACCACTTCACTTGAACATTGCTCTTCTGCCATACTGACTACAAATACGACAAAGGCGCGGATCGTGTCCTCTTGCTGGGCAGTATTCTCGCCCATAAAAAATAATTTGTAAGTGCAATTTATTCCAAGTCTCTTTCGGAAACAATCGCTTCAAGTCCTTTTCTGTTTTCACTACATTTTTGCCTGTACTGAGCGTCCAACGCCAAGCCAAGCGGTGAATGTGCGTATCAATGGGAAAGGCAGGATGCCCGAAGCCTTGCGACATCACTACCGAAGCTGTTTTATGTCCTACACCAGGCAGCGCTTCTAAGGCCTCAAAGCTTTCTGGTACTGCTCCATCGTATTGATTGATTAAAATTTGAGAAAGATCGTAAATAGCTTTCGACTTTCTAGGCGACAAACCACAAGGACGAATAATGGCTTTGATTTCTTCCACATCTAGCTTCACCATATCGAAGGGATTATCCGCTTTGGCAAAGAGATAAGGCGTCACTTGATTGACTCTTTTATCCGTACATTGTGCAGAAAGCAGAACGGCGATCAACAGGCTATAATGATCTATGTGATCTAAAGGAACGGGCGTCTCGGGATAAAGCTCATCCAGAATTTGAGCAATGGCAACTGCTTTTTCTTTTTTTGTCATGTTCGTTTAACCTAGTACTTAAAGCCTAATACTTACTACCTACTTCGCAATTGAGACCACTTTCGCAATGGGCAATTGATTGGCTAGCCCAATAACTTCCGTTTCGTTGTCGTAGCCATTAAAAGTAAGCGTAATAAGCGATTGGTCGAAAGGAATGTAAAAGGTGTATTCTTTGGTCATCCCTTCGCTTTCTTCCAAAGCGGCTTTGTAGCCATCTATTTTGACTCGTTTTCGTCCCGTTGCCATAGACATGACTGGGGAGGCTAGAAAAGAACCAATTCCACTCATCAGCGGTGAATCGTGCACCAAAGCAACTTGTACAGATTGGTCTTGATCGGGATGCTCGTAGGTACGATCTACGAAGACGCCCGAATAACCCATCAAAGCACCATTGTACTGATCGCCCTCGGAAACTGCTTTGGCAGCACCCAACTGATCGGGGAGCGCAGCTAGAATTTCTTTGCTGATAAGTACATATAATTCGTTCAAAGATTGTTGCAAGGCAAAGCGCGTATCCTCTAGATTGCCGACATCGTAGCTGGACTTGGCATCTGCTAGATATTCATCTACTTGTTCTTGAGCGGATAAGGAAAAGCTGAAAAAACCAAATAGCAATAATAAAAATATATTTTTCATAGCACAGACATTTTTTGGTTCTCTCTGAAATCAATAGTCCGTATAATTTTTGGACCACAAAGGACACAGAGAACACAAAGAGTTGATATTCAAAGATTTACTGTTCCCCTAAAGCCGCTTTAATTTCATTGACTTTAAATTGTTTGGCTACTTGAATGACTTCGCTTTCATCTGCAAAACCATCACAATCCAAAACGATTAAAGAACTTTGACCTAATGGGATACCTAATTCATAATTGCCGCCGCTATATTGCAAAATAGCTTTGTTGCCATCTATCATCACGGACTTATAATCGCCTTCATTGCTGGCATAACCCGCATTGCTTATCATGCCCGAATAAGAATTGACAAGTATGTTGTTGCTTACAATCGAAAATTGTAGGGCTTTGTTGTTGCTTTCATAAACCCTTCCTACTGTGAAGCCTACAAAGCCATAACCCGTGCTAGAAACCTGATCTTCCTCTTCTAAGAAGTTCATGCCGTTGATGCTCTGGGGCAATCCTTCTAAAATTGCGTAGCCAATTTCCAATTCTACGCCCAAAATCGCTTGTTGGATGGCAAATTTGGCATCGGTATATTGTGCCTGTGTAACTGCTTCGTTGGCTCGTGTAATGTGCATCGCTACATCGGGTGGTGTCAGCTTTTTACCTTCTCCTTCTATGCCAGAATTATAACTGCTATTATCGGAGGTTTCTGTTCCTTCCACGCCCAGTGCTTTATCAACTTCTTTTTCTATCACTTTATCCACCGCTCGATCAACGGCTCGCTCCGCTTTTTGCTTGATCTTACGCAGTAGTTGTGCTTCGGAATTGGGTAAGAAACAAAACAGACTTAATAGTAGTAAGGAGATTTTAAAATGGATATTCATGTTGGTAATTATTTGATTTGCTCAATTGATAGTATGGTTTAAAGGACATAATTACTCTACTCTACTTTTTTAAAAAACTAATAGGCTCGCCGTGAAGCAGCGGAAACTAAGAAAACTTAAATTTTGGTAGGGTAGAGTAGGACATAATATCAATTCAAGAAAGAGCTTTTCTAGCTTCTCCAAAAATACATCAAGCATTGGCAATTTCAATCAGTTTTTTGAATTTTAACAGTGCATTACCCGATTTCAGAGAGGCTTCGGCTTCTGCCATACAATCCACTAAGCTGCTTTCTGCTTTGATGCAATGAATCGCCGTTCCTGCATTGGCGACAATCACATCTCTTTGCGCATCTGTTCCTTGTCCTTCCAAAATGTTTTTAAAGATTTGAGCGGAAGATTTGATTGAGCCACCGCCGTAAAGATCATCTGCTACATAGCGAGGCTTTCCAATATCGGAAGGACGAATTAATTGCTCGCTGAAATGCGTACGCAATTTGAAAGCACTGGTCAGGGAGATTTCATCATAGCCGTCGGTGGCATACACTATAGCAAACTGCTTTTGAGATTGCTGCAAAATGTATTGATACATACGCGCTAATTCCAAATCAAATACACCAAATAATTGATAGGTCGGTTGCGCTGGATTGACCAATGGGCCGAGCATATTGAAAAAAGTTTTTACTTTCAGTTGCTTGCGAACAGGCACGACTGCTTTCATGGCAGGATGAAAAATGGGCGCGTGAAAAAAGCAAATATTAGCCGCATCCAATTGCCGCAAAAGTTGATCGCGCTGATTGGTAAATTGATAACCAAGATAGTTCAAAACATCCGAAGAACCACTGGCGGAAGAGGACGCATAACTACCGTGCTTACTGACTGGATAGCCTGCACCTGCAACTACAAAGGAAGAAATAGTGGAAATATTGAAGGTGTCCTTACCATCGCCGCCCGTACCTACAATGTCTATCGTATCGCGTCCTTCCAAATCAATTTTTACGCAAAGTTCGAGTAGCGCATCTCTAAAACCTTGTAGTTCTTCTAGCTGAATGGGGCGCATCATAAATACGGTCAGAAAAGAAGCAACTTGGATATCATTGTATTGCTGCTCAGAAATGTCGTAGAAGACTTGTTTGGCTTCTTCCCGACTAAGCGGAATATGCTGGTAGAGTCTATTCAGAATTTTTTTCATGCCGTGAAAGTATGGTATTTTATAAACTCGGACAAGAATCTCCAAAACAATGGCATTGCGAAAACACACCAGAGCTTTTTTTGTTAGAACAGGCAACCTTTTTACGCATAATTGCACAAAGTGAGTTAGAAGCAACCCGATTAATGTCTCTTGATGAAGCAAGCATGGCAAAACCAATCATTGACTGTTGATAATATCTGTTTTTCAATCTCTTTTCCAAAAAGGGATTAGAGGTGTTTATTTGCTAGGAAAATGAATAATTCAAGCAGATTTATGCACCTCAAGTTCAATTGACAATCACTTGGTTTTTTGCATTTGCTCTCTTTTCTACCTTCTAGCACTACTCAATTACGAAAGCTTTAGTATTTTGCGAGAAGATAAATTAATACAAGCCTGTTTGAAGCGGAAGTCTAGTGCGCAGCGCGAACTGTACGAGTTGCATCGGACAACGATGTTTATGCTTTGTTTGCGATATATGCCAACTAGAGAAGACGCTGAAGATGTTTTGCAAGAAGGTTTCATCAAAGTATTCAGAGACCTCAAGCAATTTGATCCGAAAAGAGGAAAACTAAAAACCTGGATGAAGCGGGTGTTCATCAACACGGCATTGGAGCATCTGAGATCGAAGAAAAAGATTTTCCTTACGGAAGAGATTAATCCAAATAGCGAATTGCACGCTGTCAATGATGACGCTTTCAGCAGATTAGGTGCAAAAGAATTGATTGGTCTTATCAAGAAATTACCAGCAGGTTACCGCTTGGTTTTCAACATGTATGCAATAGAAGGCTATTCCCATAAAGAGATTGCAAAAAAATTAGACATTTCTGTAGGTACTTCAAAGTCACAACTGTTTAAAGCCAAAGCCATGCTTCGCAAACAAATCAAGAGCATTAACTCTATCGTCGTATTAAATTATGGAGTCCGACAAGTACAATGACCGTCTAGAGGAGATTTTCTCCCAACAACTCAATTCAAATGAATTTGAGCCTGCTGCTTGGAATACACCTTCTGAGCGCAACTGGGATGCTATTGCAGCATCTTTGCCAGAGCCAAAGAGAAACCGTCGTCTCCTATTTATGCTTTTCCTGATTTTTGGTTTTATGATTGCTTTCTTGTTGTTTGGTTATCAGCTTTTTGAAGATGATTCTGTGACCGAAGCTACACATGAGAAAGAGGAGGTGACCCTTGAGCAGAGAAACAAAGGACTTCAATCTACACTTGTTGTAGAGCAGCGCAATGAACAAGAAAAAAGTAAGCTTTCGACCTCAACTAGTAGATTGCAAGAAATCCCAACTAAGGAGGCAACTAATACTTCCAGTACAAGTACAATAGACAACGGTTTAGCAGTTGCGATTAATGTTGCTGCTGATACGGCGGAAGAAGTGAGAGTAGAAATTGAGGTATTTAATAAGCCAAACAAGATAGCTGATAGCGAAACAGCAACACAAATCCGAGAAATAATACCTGAAACACTTGTACAAAAGGATTTTGAAGGCTTTGCATCACTACGATCTGAAAGGCAAATTAATCTAGAGAAGGAGGAAGTAATGGAACTTCCAGCCTCAAAAAAAGTAATTGTGGATGCCTCCTTAAAATGGAATGCGGAAGCACATTTTGGTGCTCTTTTGAGTACTCAATCCTTCCAATTGCAGCAAGGAGCAACAAAACTAGACATTCTTCCTACTTCTAGCCTCAGTGCTGGATTAAACGTGGAGCATACACTCCATAAAAATTGGATCGTAGGCTCAGGGATTCATTACCAACAAAGTCGTTTTCAAGCGGATTATGAAGTACATTTCAACTACGCTGCTGTCGGAGAAATCCAAACCAATGAAGGTTTTGCCAAAACTTATACCCATAGCCTTCCTTCCTTACTGAATCAAATAGATGCCGATATTGTCTTAATGCGTTCTACAGGAGAGGACATCGCTGCGGGTAGCGATATTCCTGTAGATATTGCGCTAGCGCATGGGATGGAATTGCTTCAAGTCCCGCTCTACGTGAAATATATCCAGCATACTGGCAATTGGTCTTACTATTTGAAAACGGGTATCTTTGCTAACTTTTTGACTCAAACGCTAAGCACCGAACACAGAAGTACGACTGCTCAGCACACTGCTATGCACTATCACAGTTCCAGTTTTCAAGCTGCTGAAGGTACTTCGATTAGGAAGCGCGATCTGGCTTATCGCCTTTTTGGTGCGCTTGGTGTACAGTACCAAAAAGGTACGAATTGGTACTTTTTCGCTGAGCCGACTTTTACTAGAGCATTGACGAATCACTATAAAAACAAAGCAGTCTCAGAAAATCAATCCAATTTCGGTATAGGTGTTGGAATTGGGCGAAGGTTTTAGGTATTAATATCAAAGTCAATCAGCCATTAAGATCAACTCAGCCGCCATACGCCCTGACTTCATCGCTGCATTCAAGGATCCATTCATCAGGTGATCCCCACAAATATAAAGTCCTTCTGCTAGCTTGATCTCCGAAGGCAATAAATCGTTTTTAATAGATTGGGCGGCAGGCAAAGCATAAGAAACGTGGTAGGTTTTGAGATGTTCCCACTCTTTCACCGATGCCCCGAAGTGCATTTGCAATTCTGACTTCACCTTTTGGACAATTACCTCTTGCTTTAATTCACTTTTTCCAACAATAGAAACGGAAATAAGGTGTTCGCCTGCTGGTGCAAAATGATCAGAAAGATGAGAAAGTACCGTGCAATTATTGACCATGCTATTAGGAACGGCATTCAAAGCCAAAATGGGTTTAGAAAAGGGAGCAGTCTTAGCTGTGAAATAAAGATTGGTGGTTGATTCGTAATTCGTATTTCTGATTGTTTGTTTCAATAGTTCAGCCGCTTGTGGCGCATTCGTTGCGATCAAGATTTGTTGGGCTTCCAATATTTCACCCGAGATCAAGCGCACTTTTCCCTTTTCAATTTCTAGCACTTCTTGATTAAGGCAAATGCTATTTTGTGCCAAACCATTAGCTATTTGCGCAGGAATGGCGGCGATGCCTTTGGCGGGAATCGCTATGTCATCTTCCGAAAAAAGCTTGAATACAAAATCGAACATTCTACGAGAGGTGCTGAGGTCTTTTTCTAAAAAAATACCGCGCAAGAAAGGTTTAAAAAAGGTGTCGATCATATCCTCCGAAAAGCCATACATCCTCAATGCTTCGAGCGTCGTAATTTCTTTTTGTTCGAAAATGGCATCAATAGAAAGCCGCCTCAGGCGAGATCGCAAAAACAGTATTTTGAATTTATCTCCCCAGTTCCCAACACTATTGAATAAAGTAGAAAAAGTGCTACCCAACCAACGCAAGGGATCACCAAGCTGACTTTGTTTTCCATTTTCCTGCAAAATTAAAGCACCTGGCAAGAAAGATCTCAAATCCAATGACTCGTAGTCTAAGATATCTTTTGCTTCTGGATAAGCGGTAAGCAAAACCTGAAACCCCCGATCTAGTAGAAAGCCATTCACTTCATCTGTTTTTACTCTACCTCCAATACGATCACTTGCCTCTAGGAGCAGAAAATCCTTCTTGGCTTTTTGAAGATAATGTGCCGCCGTTAAACCTGCTATGCCACCGCCCACAATGATGATGTCTTTCATTCATCCAATGATTTTACTAGACTCAAAAAAGTCAAAAAACGTTTAGTTACATCATTAGGCATATCCAAAATAAAAACTTTATGCATGCCTAATTTTTAAGGTTCTCTGAATTTTTTTGAGGAATTATCAAAATCGACCTAATTTCTTTTAGTGAAAAAAGTGCCAAAAAGGCGTTAAAAACAAAATACTGTATGAGCCAAAACAAGGTGCTAATCAGAGCTGAAGCTTGGCGTAGCCCGTGAATA
>JBCCRX010000289.1:0-8890 GCA_039201015.1 Bacteroidota bacterium
ATTAATCTAGCTATTAAACTCGGCAGCATCGCGCTTGCAGCGCTCGCTGCCTCGTGGTGGTCTTGGAGGGCAGACAAAATATAAGATGTTGTTTTACAACATCTTATATTTTGTCTGCCCTCCAAACCTCCTCTGCGCGCCGAGCCGAAGGCAATGGCGCGCTAAACGTGACTTAAAATTGTCTACCTACTTAAGTAGTCGGACAATTTTAAGCTACCATTAAAATCTCGTTCGCTTTCGTTTGGAGGGAGATCGAATCCCTCCAAACGAACCAAGGTTCTTCAACCTTAGCAGTCAATCGGGAATTTTACGTGGTTTCGGTCTATGATGAAGACACAAACAAAGACGGATACATAAGTATGAAAGATTTGAGAAGGTTTTATCACTTTGATTTAGAAGTGTCAAAAAAGACAGATTTGATTCCGAAGAATTACTCGGTGATGAGTTCCGAGTTTGATCCAGAAAATGACTTTATGTACGTCTTTGCAAGAATGGACGAGAGTAAAAAAGGAGAACTAGTATAGGAAAAAATTGTAAAGATTTATTTCGGTAAAGAAGCTGACTAGCTGGAAGTTAATTTTGAGAGAGCCATTGGGTTTTATCAAGCCACGACAAGTGATGTAGTTATGGAGAAGGTTGCAATAAATGATGAACGAGTTATTGGATTTTCTATTCTGAATGTATCTCAAATGTCGAGTAAACAGCCTCTGGAGATTCAATTGGCGGTCTGAGCTTTAATCTTAATCGTCTAGATTTAAGACCTGAATTGGATACTATATGCTTTTCACATAAGGCTGTCGCGAAGGCTATTCTATATAGTAAACAAGCACTACCCAAAGCATACCGTAAAGCAGTATTCAAACATGCAAGAGCTTTCAACCTACATCAATGAAATCAGCCCAATCAAAAAGGAGACTTTTGCAGCATTAGGAGATTGCTTCCAGCCGATACAAATCTATAAAAACGATTTTTTCGTCAAAGAGGGTCAATATGCGCAACGGATCGGATTTTTGAAAAAAGGAATTGTCAGAGCATTTTTTTTAAGTGAAGACGGGAAGGAGTACACCAAACAATTTTTTGTAGCACCCGCTCTCGTAGGTGCTTACAGCGCTTTGCTTAGCAAGCGACCCAACCAAATAGCACAGCAAGCACTAACGGACTGCGAAATTTTAGTAGCTAATTTTTCAGACATCGAAAAGCTCTACGATACATTTCACGACCTGGAGAGATTGGGTAGAAAAATAGCGGAATTCTACTTTCTGGAAAAAGAAGAAAAGGAAATCGAAATGGCATTATTAGATGCGGACAAAAGATATTTGATCTTAAGAGAAAAGTTTCCAACTATTGAATCTATTGTACCGCAATATCATATTGCATCCTACTTGGGCATATCGCCAACTCAATTAAGTCGGGTTAGAAGAAAATTGAGCAATTCTATCTGAGGATAATATCAAGCGAGTAAATCAACTTGTGGTCTTTCTTGATTTTCTTTACACATGTAAATGAAAGCATACTGAAACGTAGTGAAATTTGCATTTTACAAATTTCACACTATATGAATCGTACTTTAGCTTTTACTTTCGTTGCCGTTTTCTCCATTTTTTTGGGCAGTCAGATCACCGAAGGCTGCTTATTCGTTCCGTACTGGCAAAGACTTTCTAAAACAGCCTTCTATGAGTACTACTCAATTTTCGGGCCAGCTATAAATAATTTCTATACTTCTTTGACTATAGTAGCGGTCTTGATTCCTGTGTGTTCTAGTATCTATTGCTACTACAAAAAATCTCCTGCATTGAAATACGCACTTGTATCAACTTTTTTTGCTTGCTCCGTCATTATCATTTTTTATCTTTACTTCAAAGATGTCAATCAACAATTTTACGCGGCCGCTTTTGATACGAATCAATTAAAATCCGTATTGAGCGATTGGGAACGTTGGCATTGGTTGCGAGTAGTATTGGAATTAGGTGCGCTCATTTTTTTGATAATGACGCAACATGTTCTAATCAAAAACAGCAAAGCATAAAAAGCTCTAACCTAAACAAAAGATAATGACCTATTTCAACGAAGAATTAGAGCGAATAAAGAAAATCTGTTTCTCTAATCAGCTCCAAATTGATAGGGCAGTCGATATAAAACGATACATCACTAAGAATTTTGCTCAACCAATCAACTTGGAGTTACTCGCCTCTTCGCATTTTAGCTCGAAGTATCATTTGATTAGAATATTCAAAAAATACTATGGAATCACTCCGAGGCAGTACTTGATTAACGAACGCATTGAGCAGGCAAAAAAGCAATTAAAATTAGGTCAATCAGTTTCTGATACTTGTTATTTGGTAGGCTTTAGTAGCATTAATTCCTTTTCTAACTTATTTAAAGCTAAAACAGGGATGTCGCCGTCTATTTATAGAAAAGCAACTTTCGATAAACTCAATCCATAAATTTGGTGCATCTTGCAGCGTTGTTTACTAAAATTTAAAAGATGAAAATAAAGATAGTGAGTATTCCAGTAACAGATCAACAAGAAGCACTGGATTTTTACACAAGTGTTTTGGGTTTTGTGAAAAAAGTGGATATGCCATTAAGTGAAGGCAATCGGTGGTTGACTGTGGTTTCTAAATACGATCAAGGCGGTCCTGAATTGTTGCTTGAGCCTGCACCGAATCATTTCAAACCCGCAAAAGTTTATCAGGAAGCATTATTCAAGGCAGGGATTCCTTGGACACAGTTCTACGTTGATGATCTACAAAAAGAATTTGAAAGGTTGACAAAATTGGGAGTGGAATTTAGTATGAATCCGACAGAGATGGGGACGGTCGTTGTGGCAGTATTTGATGATACTTGTGGGAATCGTATCCAATTGGTTGAAGAAAAATAGTGGCGCTAGCTTGGCTAGTGCCGCTCAAGAAAATGAAAATACTTATCAAGATAGAAAAAGCTGGATTTAAACCAAAAGTACCCAATTGGACATGACTCACTGACCGATTAACAATTTGACAGTTTAAACAAAACAGCTAAATAAGCATGCTCATATATCTGCTTATAGGCGGAAATCTAGGCGAGAGAGAGAACAATTTAGAAATTGCTCGAAACTGGATTGCTCAGAAGATAGGAACAATCGTACTAGCCTCTAGCATATACGAGACAGCAGCTTGGGGCGTGACCGATCAACCCGATTTTTTGAATCAAGCGTTGTTAGTAAAATCAGAGGCATCCCCAGTTGCGCTGCTAGACGAAATTCAATGGATAGAAACCAAGATGGGACGTGTGCGCAAAAGACATTGGGGAGAGCGTTTGATTGATATTGATATTTTGTTTTATGGGCAAGAGATCATTAATAGTGAGCGACTCAATATTCCACATCCTGGGATTCCAGATCGTAAGTTCGTACTCTTACCGATGCGAGAAATTGCTGCGGATTTTGTACATCCAGTCTTGGAAACAACAATAGAAAGTCTATCTTTGGCTTGCCCTGATTTATTGGAAGTACGCAAAAAATGAATACGGAATATCGCTACATTGCCATCGAAGGAAATATTGGTGCGGGAAAAACGACTCTCTGCAAGATGCTGGAAGCCGACTACAATTATCAGTTGGTATTGGAGCAATTTACAGACAATCCCTTTCTACCTTCTTTCTATCAAAATCCAGAACGCTATGCCTTTCCCGTTGAGTTGTTCTTTATGACCGAACGCCACAAGCAACTCCAATCCCATTTTGCCAAACCTAATCTATTTCAAAATACGACCATTTCGGATTACTTTTTCATGAAAACTCTCCTTTTTGCACAGAATAATCTGCAAGCAGAAGAATTTCGACTTTTCCAACGCCTCTTTCACGTGCTCAATACTACTTTCCCCAAACCAGATTTACTTGTTTATCTGCACCGCTCTGTGGAAGATTTGTTAAGAAACATAAAAAACAGAGGTCGGGCGTATGAACAACAGATTTCAGCAGACTATCTAGCTCAAATTCAAGGAGCCTACTTTAACTATCTAAAATCCATCACCGATATTCCAGTCTTAATTCTCTACGTCGATGGCATCGAATTTTGGCGCAATAAAGAGCAGTATCAAACCATTGTAACGTGCATCGCCCAGCCTCATCTGCCGAGAGTCTATCATTTGGATTTATTTGGATAAGGAGAAGCAAAATCCAGCAAAATCAAGGCTTTTGTCATGCAAAAAAAGCAGTCAATGCTTAGAAATCTATACTAGGAAAGAATGTGTTTTGTTTTGCCGCTGAGCGACTTCCCTTCTAAGCTTAGAAAGCTGTCTGCCTCTAGCTGATGAACTATAAGTTAAGGATTTCAGCTCAAAGCGGATTCCTTAACTTTCAGGAGTAAAGAGTATGACTTTTATCTTCTTGAATCTGTCCTCTTACTTACTCATGTTACGCAAAACACCAAATTGCAAACGACACAAAGTGCCACTTGTTTACAAATCGTTGGGTGTCGAACACACTCTAATTCAAAACACGGTAGCTTTGACAAGCTAATAGATTTCTCGTACCAAAACATACGAGTGCGTAACATCAGTTACTTAGTACTATTCAGGGAATTTTGGTTACATACTCCGCCGATACTGTCCCCCAACTTCATACAAAGCATTCGTAATCTGCCCTAAAGAACAGGTTTTCACTGCTTCCATTAATGCTTCAAAAATATTGTCGTTTTGAGTAGCCACTTGCTGTAATCTTAGTAAAGCAGTAGCAGAAAGCTCACTATGCGCTTGATGCAATTGTTCCAAATTGGTGATTTGTCGCTGCTTTTCTGCTTCGGTGGCTCGAATGACTTCGCCAGGAATAACGGTGGGCGAACCTGCTTTGGATAAGAAAGTATTCACACCAATGATTTTGTAGTCGCCTGAATGTTTGAGGTGTTCGTAGTGCATACTTTCTTCCTGAATTTTTCCACGCTGATACATGGTTTCCATAGCACCGAGTACGCCGCCGCGTTCTGTAATGCGATCGAATTCTTTGAGGACGGCTTCTTCTACCAAATCCGTCAATTCTTCAATAATGAACGCACCTTGCAAGGGATTTTCATTTTTCGCCAAGCCCAATTCATGGTTAATAATCATTTGAATGGCTACCGCACGCCGAACACTTTCCTCGGTTGGTGTGGTAATCGCTTCATCGTAAGCATTGGTGTGCAAAGAGTTGCAATTGTCGTATATGGCGTAAAGGGCTTGCAAGGTCGTGCGAATGTCGTTGAAATCAATTTCCTGCGCATGGAGCGACCGACCCGAGGTTTGGATGTGGTATTTCAACTTTTGAGAACGCTCGTTGGCATCGTATTTATACTTCATCGCTTTCGCCCAAATCCTTCTCGCTACTCGACCGATGACCGCATATTCTGGATCAACGCCATTGGAGAAAAAGAAGGATAGATTCGGTGCAAAGTCATCAATATTCATGCCGCGCAAAAGATAGTATTCTACGAAGGTGAAACCATTTGCTAAGGTAAATGCCAGTTGCGTAATTGGATTCGCGCCCGCCTCTGCAATGTGATAGCCAGAAATGGAAACCGAATAGAAATTTTTGACTTTATTTTGGGTGAAATATTCTTGTACATCACCCATTAGTTTCAAGGAAAAATCAGTGGAAAATATACAAGTATTTTGTGCTTGATCTTCTTTTAAAATATCGGCTTGTACCGTACCTCTCACTGCATTTAAAGCCTTGTTTTTCAACTGGTTGTAAACATCAGCTTCCAAGACTTGATCGCCCGTCAAACCCAGCAGCATCAAGCCCAATCCGTCATTGCCTTCGGGTATCTCGCCGTGATATTCTGGACGCGCTATTCCTTTGTCGTCGTAGTACTTTTTAAAGGCAGCCTCCACCAAATGTTCCAAGCTATTTTCTTTGATGTACAGCTCACATTGTTGGTCAATCGCCGCATTCATAAAAAAGGCGCAAACCGTGGCGGCAGGTCCATTGATAGTCATGGAAACCGAGGTCTTTGGATGACATAGATCAAAACCCGAATACAGCTTTTTTGCATCGTTTAACGAGCTGACATTGACGCCCGAATTGCCTACTTTCCCGTAAATATCGGGGCGATGATCGGGATCTTCTCCGTAGAGGGTCACCGAGTCGAAGGCGGTGGACAAACGATTGGCGGGCATACCGAGCGAAAGATAGTGAAAACGGCGATTGGTGCGTTCAGGCGCGCCTTCTCCCGCAAACATCCGCGTAGGGTCTTCGCCTTTGCGTTTGAAGGGAAAAACGCCTGCGGTGAAAGGAAAACGACCTGGTACATTTTCTTGTCTGCTCCAACGCAAAATTTCGCCCCAATCCTTGAATTTGGGCAAGACCACTCTTGGAATCCGGGAATGCGAAAGCGAAGTCGTAAAAGTCGGTACACGTATTTCTCTATTGCGCACCTGATAAACAAATTCGTCGGCAGCGTAAGCTGTTTTCAAGTCTTCCCAGTTTTCTAACAGTTCTTTGTTTTCTCTGGTCAAGTCCTGCTGTAAATCCTCGTATTTAGTTTCCAAAGCAGCTAGTACTTCCGTTTCTTCTAGCAGCTTTTTACTTTCTGATAAAGCAAACAATTGTCGCGCAATTTGCGCTTGCGCTTGCACTTCCTGATCGTAACGGCGATTGCTGTCCGAAATTTCGGAGAGGTAGCGCACTCGTTTGGGTGGAATGATGTAAATCTTTTCGCTTTCGCCTGTTTTGGGTTTTTCTAATTGTGCAAAGGCTTCATTTTCCGTCTTTTCTGCAATGGTCTGCATCAAAGCATAAAACAACTGATTCGTCCCAACATCATTGAATTGCGAAGCAATCGTACCGAAAACGGGCATTTCGTCCGCCGATTGCGTCCATAAATTGTGGTTGCGCTGGTATTGTTTTTTGACATCTCGAAGAGCGTCCAACGCGCCTCTTTTATCAAATTTATTGATCGCTACAATGTCTGCAAAATCCAACATGTCAATCTTCTCCAATTGCGTCGCTGCACCATATTCTGGCGTCATCACATAGAGCGAAACATCCGAATGATCGACGATTTGTGTATCGGATTGCCCGATGCCCGAAGTCTCTAAAATAATCAAATCATAGCCCGCCGATTTTAAAATATTGACTGCTCCGCCGATGTGTTTGGAAACGGATAGATTGGATTGGCGCGTTGCCAAAGAACGCATATAGACGCGCTCGTCGTTCACGGCATTCATCCGAATGCGATCTCCTAACAATGCGCCGCCTGTTTTTCGTTTGGAAGGATCAACGGAAATAATGGCGATGCTTTTGTCCTTGAAATGCAGCAAAAATCGACGAATGATTTCATCCACCAAACTCGATTTTCCCGCGCCGCCTGTACCTGTGATACCGAGGACGGGAATGGTGATTTGATGATTTGGTGATTTGGTGATTTGAGATAGCAATTCATTATTTCTATCAGGAAAATTTTCGATAGCGGTGATGAGGCGAGCGATGGATTTTTTGTCTTTTTCTTGGAAGTGCGTAAGTTCACCATTAAGGTGTTGACCAATCGGAAAATCGCATTGTTGCAAAACATCGTTTATCATGCCTTGTAAGCCCATTTCGCGTCCGTCGTCGGGTGAATAAATGCGCGTGATGCCATAGTCGTGGAGCATTTCAATTTCGGAAGGTAAAATCGTTCCGCCGCCACCACCGAAGATTTTGATGTGTCCTGCACCCTGCTTTTTCAGCAAGTCGTACATATATTTGAAATACTCGTTGTGTCCACCTTGATAAGAAGTAATGGCAATGCCCTGCACATCTTCTTGCACCGCTGTATTCACAATTTCTTCCACCGAGCGATTATGACCCAAATGGATGATCTCCGCGCCTGTGGATTGTAAAATGCGCCGCATGATATTGATGGCAGCATCGTGTCCGTCGAACAGAGAACCTGCGGTAACGAGTCGAACTTTGTGCTTTAATTGGTAAGGCTTGACGATTTGCATACTCCTCTAGTGTTTGATTCTATCTACTAAACAAGTTTAGAGTGCAAAGTTATGAAAAAGTGGCTTAGGGATCGTAGAAAAATAATTTCGATAAAATTAGATATGCACCATTTAATCATACATTTGTATCTAACAAATAAAAATCATTAATGTATGAAACATGCTATCATCATTTCACTTTTTTTCTTTACAATCAAACAATGGTTCTGAATGATTTCATTTGGTCAGCATTATCTATGGAAGCTCACGTTTATCTTCAAATCATATGGGCGTCACGCCTCACGCCTGAGGCGGACACGGTTAGGCGGACAAGTCGAGCTCATATGATTTGATCAAGGTTTTTTAAAGGTAGAAGCGGCGAATTTCGCCGCTTCTACCTTTAAAAAAACCTTGATTCGTTTGGAAGGACTCGACGTCCTTCTAAACGAAAACAAACGAAATTTAATAGTTGGCGATATCTTTCTAAAGATACTCGACCAAATGAAATCATTTAGAGCCAGAATACTCTTGATCATTCAGAGATTATCCTGATCTTCACAGAAAACATTATATTTACCCTCCATAAAACAAACTACATTTTGAATCCTTCCAAAATAGATATATTTATTGCTTATGCGCGAGAGGACAAAGTTTTCTTGAATGAATTGCGCAAACAGTTGCGCATCCTCAAACGCAATGGAACGGTCAATAAGATATGGTACGATGGCGAAATCATTGCAGGGCAAACTTGGGAAGCCGAGATTAAGCAGGAACTAGAAAATGCGGATATTTTCCTACTGCTCCTCAGTCCCGATTTCATCAATTCCGACTATGCCTACGACATCGAAATGACCAAAGCCCTCGAACGCCACCGCAATGGTGAAGCGACCTTGATTCCGATCATCGCTAGGGCTTGCGCTTGGCACCTCACACCGCTTTCTGAACTGCAAGCACCCGTGGATGGACAGCCACTC
>JBCCRX010000290.1:0-8879 GCA_039201015.1 Bacteroidota bacterium
GGAGCTTCAAAAAAAATCCCTGCGCCGCCGAAGGCGGCGCGGAAAGGGGGATGAGGGCGAAAGACGATTTTACAAAAATCATCTTTCGCCCTCAAACTCCCCTTGAAAAATCATATAAAACTTAGTTTACAGTGTACTAAGTTGTTTCTTGATAAAAAAGTGTACGACTTCGAATCGGAAAATTTTTGACGAACGCAAAAACCAGGATAGCCTGATCTTGAGGTGCTTATTCGCTTGGTCAGGATTTTCTTGTAAAAGATTTTTTGCCACGAATGCATGAATCAAGGGAGCAAAAAATGACATTTCTAAATCCTAAGTAAGAAATTGCTGAACCATACGGCGATTGGTATTCAAAACATATTTGCTAATATATAACTTTTTACAAATATGATAAAGATTTAATAGGCTATTTTTTCTTTTGATCTCCTTTTTACTTTATAGCTAAACACAGACTTCCGAAGTTTTAAAAACTTCAGAAATCTTCAAAGCAATTCTTCATTTCCAAGCAAACCCAATATTGACTTCCATAAAATTGCGAAATGGATTGTCCCATGCTAGTGGCATGCTATAGGCAGCACTGATATTGGATAGAAATAAGCCATTGCTATCTCCTTCTCGTAAATACACGCCCGTTTCCAGATGTCCCATTCCTTGCGTACTGTAGCCCACACCTGCCCAAAAAGTGGAACTGTGAACGTATCGAATGTTGACATCGGTACTAATGGGCAGTCTTTCTTCTGCTTCTAAAAATGGGCTGATGTATGTGACTAAAGGATCATGGCGTACCCAAATGGAAGCTTCTATAAAGGTTCTTTTCGATAGTGCGCTATTTTTGAATACAGGAAAAAACGCACCTGCCAATAAGGAGATATTGTACTGAGGCCTGATGAAAAGGGAAGAATCAGCAGCAGACGAATCAAAGTTAATTGGTGTACTGATTTGAGGCACCGACAAACCGATGTAAAATTCATCAATCAACATTCCGTCACAAATGGTGCAGTACAAATCGCGAAGCACTTGCCGATAAAAAACACCTACAGCTACATCTAAGAAAGGCAGGGAGAAGGGAGTTTCTTGCAAATTGGCATACGAAGTTTGTCCACTTTTAAATCGAATACAATCTGGATTCTTTTCAGTTTCCATACCCGTACATATCCTGATTTGGTTGCCCATACTTCCTATATTGGCTCCTACGGAAATGGTCGTTTTGCCGTCATCACTGATCGGTAGTATAGCGGCTATGTTTCCTTGCAACCGATAGGTGTTCAATGCACCTGCTTTGGCGGCCGTACCCAATATGCCCCATTTTATTCTAGTGTTGCTGACATCAAAATCAGGGTAGTTCTCGTACCTGAAACTACTGCTTTTGGGTGCGCCCGCAAAGCCTTGTCCCCATGCCTGTGAGCGTCCCGAAACATTGAGGATGGATCGTTTGAATTTATCCAGCATGTGCAGTTCATTGGTAGCCGCTGGATTGATGATCTGCCAATTGGCACGATAGGAAGTAGAAAGGTCTAGCAATTGTGCATTGGAGAAAGTGATGAGGGATAAATACAATAGGCAAGTAAAGATGACTCTCATAGTCTTTTAGTTTTTATAGTGAAAAATATAGAATGCGCCCTTTTCTGGTGTTTGTTCTTCTTCTCCGCAATATAGCCGCAGCGTGTAGTAGTACACACCTTCAGCGGTCCGCTCTGCTAACACGGGTGTCCAAGTGACTTTACCATCAACTGGAAAGGGATTTGCGCTGATTTCGTCCATGCGTTCTCCCCACTTATTGACGATTAGTAGGTCATATTTGCTATAATTGCATTGCTTTGTTAAAAACTCTATGCTCAGCTTATCGTCTTGTGCATTAGGTCCATTGAGGACAATTCCGTTGTACACAAAAATTTCTGGTTCTTCTTCCGTTATTCTAATCAATGATGGAGCCGCAGTGGGTTGCTGTACGCCTTGCGTAATGGCCGTAACATTAGCGTTTAGGGTAGTCGTCAGGGCTTCTCCAACAGACCAACTTATCTCGTACTGACCAGCGGCAGATCGATCCGTACCGCCAACAAAAGAAACCAAATCTTGTCCTTTCAGCGAGAAGGATGCAATAAAAAAGAGATAAGTAAGGAGAACGTGGCGCATTATTCTTCAGGATTGACAACGAAAAAATTGATTCCTTTTTCTAGTTCTTTGCGATTCATAATGGGATGCTGGGATCTTCCATTGTCCCACTTTTCTTCTACTAGATCGGGTACTCTGATACGAAGAAAACGATAGATTTCCTCCAAAGACAACAAGCCATCTGCCGATTGGTCTGCATAAATGGTTTCACCGCTTTTCAAAGTTACTTCTTTATTTTTGAGTGCTTCTAGAAATGCTTCTGTGAATGCTCCATTCTCCCATCTTGAGTCTTCGTAAGACAGTTCTTCCGCTCCACAAGAAGATATAGAGGATAGCCCAGGTGCACTTTTATTGAGGCGCAAAAGTTCTTTGGTCATGGCTGCATCTGCGTTGCCTGCTTTTGCACTGCCGCTGTGACAAGCATCAATGAACAAGAGTTTTTTGCAGTTGATACGATTGAGATAGTCCAATATTTCATCTTTGTAATCTACGGAAGTACTGATGTTTCTATCATCATCAAAACCATAAGGTATAATTTTATAATCATCTTCTATTACTCGACCGTGAGAAGAGATGAACACCACTAGCACATCGTTATAAGCAATTTTATCCTCTCCTCTTTTTCTCCAATATTGCTTTGCCAGACCTTCAAAAGCGGCTTCTATTTCTCTTGAATCCGTTTGTGCTTCGAGGATCAATTCTTTCACAAAGACTTTGTTATAAAAGTTTTTGCCCGCTTGAGCTCGCATTGCATTTGCAAAATCTTGGGCATCTTGACGCGTATATTGTAGATCATCGTAGCTTGGTCCGATCGCCAAAACATGTAGATTCGGGCGATCTGGTTGATAGAAAATATGAATGGTATCGGTTTTCGCAGAAAAATCTGCTCCTATTATTTCATAGTAGATGACGTTCTCTCCTGTGTCTAGGACGATATTTTGAGTGAAGGTATAGAACTTACTAATTCCCGATTTTTCCAATTTTCCCTTTCCTTGCTTTTGATCTTCGAGTACGACCCCATTGACGTGAGCAGCAATGTCTTCTGCTTTCAATTTTCGATCAGTATGAATTTTCAAGCGCAATTGCGTAGAGCCGTCTTCTGCTCTTATTGTTCGATCTCCTATATTGTCCCAATCTATAATGACGGTCCCTCCAATATCTCCAGTACTGACCGTAAAGGGGAATGACTCTAGAACAGTAGTATTTTCGCGAATCTCTACGACCAATTCAAGGACTTCTCCCTTTGCTAGTCCTTGCCCTGCATTGAATGGAATTGGAACACTGCGACTATCGCCCACTGCCAAATAACTTACAAAGCTTTCATCGAAATATTTGATATTGGACAAAGACGACTTGGGATTAACTTTCACTTTTAAGCCTGTAAGGGCTACGTTCCCCGTATTCTTCAAATCAAAAATGATAGCAGCTCTTTCATTGCGCTCCAATATTCCATTTCTATTGTCATCTTGCAATCTAATATTGGTGATTTGTACTGCTTTATTTACAAGTGCTTCTGCTACCCCTTTTGTACCATTTGAATTGTGGACGATGTCCCCTACCCTCTTGCTTTCCCTTAGACTGACTATTTTTATGCCTTTATTTTTGTTGATATTCGTATTGCCTCCTACGATGTATTGCTCCTCGAAGGAGTACAGCAAATTATTGAGATCAAACTGCTTTCCGCTTTCTGTCACATTGAAATTACCTTGCGGACTAAGTCCTCTTAAATAGGTCGCTCTATTTTGTTCTTGGTAAAACGAAAGACTAAAAAACAGATGTTGGTCGGTGTAGTTCCTGATGACGCCATCACTGCGTTCTGGTTCAGCAAATGCAATATCTTCATTGATAAAGGGATTCAATTGATGATCGACCTCCATCATCCAATTCTTATCTTGCCCGCCTGCCAATAATAAATTTCCGTCGAAAGAAGTACTTGCATTTTGAAAGAAATAGCGATCTGGTGTGTCTATGATGTCTTGCTTGAGTAGAAAGCCTTTTTGATTTATTTTAGCCAACCAAATTGCTCCTTCACTGATCTCTTTTTTTACTTTTCGGGTCGTTCCACACAATAAAATCTCTCTGTCTGGCGTAACAGCAACGCCTTTCAAGTCCGCATATTTCCCTTCCCCGATGAAACGCTGGCTCACGATTTTCCTCGCATCATATTCCAACAACCATATCTTACCATCTTGGTCTTCTTTTTTCCCAAGCAATAGCATTCGATCGTTACCCAAATATAGCATTCGTTGCAAACGACCTTCTTCTAGTGCGATACTTTCTAATTGCCGTCCTGCTTCGTCTGTACGGATCAAACGAGATTGAGTGGGCATTTTTTTAGCGGTGCTGTTGCACAATAGATAAAATCCACCATCCTCTAGCTGAACGACATCCACAATAACGTCGTCCTTACCATCTGATCGTCCGTAGATTTGTACTTTCCGATTGATGCCTCCCAAGTAAGCATCCAAGAAAACTAGAAAACCATTGGTCTCTCCATCTTTATACATCGTCTGTCCTACCACTACCAACTCTCCGTTGATAGATTGGATCATCCGATGCATGCTGTTATCCCGACCATTGGTAGGAAGGGTGATTTGCCAATCTTTTTCTACCATTTGACTTATGCCAAACAACGGTAGCAAAGTAAAAATAACTGGAAGTATAGCGTTAAAGTACATTGTTTAAGTTATTGAAGCTGTAGCGTAATTATTTTATTTTGCTGAGTATTTACGTTTCGCTGAAACTGATATTGAAAAAATAGATTCAAAGCAGAAACCTCTTGCGTAATTGAAATTCCATATACTTTGCTGCTAAGGCAGCGAAGGGAACTTCAACTTGCTGATTTTTAGAGACTTTTTTCTTTCCCCGCAAAACTTTACAATCAGTGATTTTTCTCTCTGTCCAAGAGGACTTTTTTTACTATGTAATCAGAATTAAATTTCGTTTTTTCAACTTTTAACTTAGCGAAACTTAAGTGAGTAGTCAGCTAAATGCCTAATATTGCTTACTCAAATACCTCTATCGTTATCGTTTCTGCCACATAAGCGTTCAAAGATTCGTTCATTTGTAATTCTACATTGCTACCTTTTACAGATAGCCCTAACAATAGTCCCATACCCATTCCTGCTACAACAAAGCCAAATTTTCTTCTGAGTATATCTATTAATCCTCCGAATATGCCTAGCCCTAATGTAAGTCCCCACGCTAAGCTCCTGCGTTTATTGGAGGCATTTGCAACCAACGGATCGCCAAACAGGAAGGCTCTCTGACCATCTACAGTCTGCACACTTCTTGCTTTGATTTCTATATTTGCGCCTTTACCAAAGCCCTTCTTTTTAGTAATAGCGTGGATATAACCTTCCGCAAAAGCTCCTGTCCTGATCAAGACTTCTCCTTCTCTCACCACATCTATTCGGACTTCTAAATCTACGACGTTTCCCACTGCTGCTGTTAGGTCTTCTGAATTAACCGTTTCTATTAATCTGAGAGACACCGGTGTATTTCGCTCTAATAGAATTTTTTTTGAAGCACCAATACGCTTGTGAAGGGGCATGTTGTTGGCAGCTATACAAATCAGTAAAAAGATAGAAATGGAGATAATCTTTTTCATAGAAAATCGGCTTTGGACTCTATTGCTTTTGTGCCAAAAAACAAATAGGAGTACCCAGCATAGAAGTGTAAATTTAACATTTTCTGATTCAAAATGGGTACTCTTCTATTATTTTTATCACTAATATATAAAAATATATATCATGTTTCGCTTATTTTTAGCTCTTCTGGCTTTGTTGCTTTTCGCAAGTTTCACCTCAACAGAGACGATTTACTTAGGTGCAGGCACACCTATTGCCCTAACGGTTAATGAAGAAATCAATTCGGAATTGGTGGAGATTGGTAGGGTCGTAGAATTATTGGTAAAAAGCGACGTGACGGTTGACGGAAAAGTATTGATTGCTGCTGGCACGCTTGCGGAAGGAAGCGTATCAGAAGTCAGCAAACTCTGCCGCGCTTGTGCTTACAGTTGCCCTAGCATTTCTATTAAAGTAGAAAACGTGCAGGCAGTGGACGGGCAAAGAGTTTACTTGAAAGGCCTTCCCCACACCGTGAAAAAAGCCTGTGGAAGCTATCAAGCGGCTAAAATTGAAATTGGGACAACTTTGCGCGCAAGAATTTTAAACAATATGAGGATTGGCGTAGAATAGTGGATGGACTGGGATGGAGGTTAAGTATCGGGTTTCTGAAGTCTTCGAAATTTCGGAAATCTTTAGAACACCTGTCAACTTCTCGAAGCAAAGAATCTAAAATTATTCTTTTCGCATTCCAAAGAGAAAAAAGAATCACAATTTTCACTCCTAGACACTTTTTAGTTATATGCGTATAAAATACGATTTTTTTTACAATAAAAATTTCCAAAAAAAGTGTCTAAGCGCGAAGTCACGATCAGCTCCACATATCAATTACTAGCACTGACGTTTCGCTGAAATTGATTTTGAAAAAATACATTTACAGTAGAAACCATATACGTAATTGAAATTTTTCTGCGAAAAACTTCAATTATACCTTTGGACAGAGAGAAAAAATCAAAATTGAAAATTTTGATTTTTTCTCTCTGTCCGAAAGCCCCTCTTTTTACTGCATAGTCAGAATTAAATTTTGTTTTTTTGAATTTAAAATTAGCGAAACGTAAGTAGCAAGAAAGGATCAAAATTTACATGGGTGCATCTGAGGGATGCGCCCTTTTTGTTTTTGTATCTTTTTGAAGCCTGCAAAAGGGAGTGAGGAAGGAGAAGCCAAGGACTTGCCCTATTCAGAATCCTGCTACTCTGAGTACGACGGTAAGAATATTCAGCATTACTCACTAGGAGGTTTTGACAGGAGGCGGTCGTTTTCTACGCCCGTGTCCTTTAGCGTAAGGAGAATGTATCCATAGTGAGCATCGCTAAAAAATATTTTTTTATTCTTCCATAATGCTGATTATCAATAACTTACACAGATACTCATTTTTTCTTTCTTTTTTTTTAAAAAATTTGGGGTACCCCTCCTGCCTTTCCTCCACTAAAGCATGTAAGACGATTTAAAACACTTTAATTTTATAACAATAAAAATAAATTATCATGAAGACCACACTTTTTTCAGCCATCATTTTTCTAGCCACTTCCCTAATGAGTTTCACCAGCGTAGCACCTGCTTCTAACATGCTGATTACGCTTCGAGCAGGCACGGCGGTTTCTTTGTCGCTCAACGAACAAGTAAATGCAGACAAAGTAGAAATTGGAAATACCGTAGAATTTTTGGTACGCAGCAATGTCACCGTCAATGGACAAGTACTCATCGCAGCGGGTAGTATCGCCGAAGGTATGGTGAAAGACGTCGTTAAAAGCTGCAACAAATGTAAAGCAGATGGCTGCTCCAAATTGGTTATCGCAGTAGAAACCGTACAAGCTGTAGATGGACAAAACATTTACCTTCGAAGTGTTCCTTTGACTGTATCGGGCGATTGCTGTTGCAAGAAAAAATTGGCTGCCGTAGCCAATATCGGAACAAAAATCAGCGCGAGGGTACAGAATGATGTGAAGATTAACGCCTAGAGCAAAAGTACCTGATCTTAGCTTCAAAGAACTATTTTTTAATAATTAATACCATATACTTCCACCACCACTAAAATAAAAACAATCATGAAAAAATATATCGCAATCATCATCTTCTCTGTAGGTTTAGTCACTACTCATTTCGCCAATACCAGCCTTTCTATTGATCTTGAGTGTTGTGAAGAATTCGATCAGTACCTCATGGGAAAAGTCACTTTGGATGCAGGTACGCTGATTTACTTAGAAACCAATGAACGCATTTTTACCGACGGTGCAATGCCTGGAAAAATCATCCAATTCAAAGTAAAAATGAATGTGATCATTAAAGGAAAAGTGGTCATCAGAACAGGTGCAGCCGCTATCGGACGCGTAAAATCAGTGAGAGCAGCCACCTACAACAATCCCGCAGAAATTACCATCGAGCTGACCAGTGTGCAATCCGTAGATGGACAACAAGTGTCTTTGAATGGCACGGAACAAACGCTTCAAGGCGAATTTCCAAACCAAGGTACACTCATCAATATCGGTACCGCTATCACTGCCAACGTTATGAATGATACTGAAATTAAAGTGTAGGACTTTGCGCTAAACGACGCAAAACAATTAAGCCGCTCGGACGTGTTCGAGCGGTTTTTGTGTTTATGTATGGAATGGCGTAAATTTGTAGCAAGAATGATCGTAATATGAAAATTACCATAGAAATTGACAATCAAAAATTGATAGACCGTATTTTAAATTTTTGTGCTTCGCTCAACATTCAAAATGTGAAGTTGAGTGAAGGCAAAACCGAACGCATGCAGCGCAATCACATCATTATGAAAGAGTTGAAAGCGCAGCTATCCGAAAACATTCCTATTGTAAAATTGATTCTTTTTGGCTCTCAAGTCTATGGCGAGCCACACGCAGCTTCTGATTACGATGTGCTGTTGGTGTTGGAGGAGGAATATGATTATGAGACAAGGAGAAAAGTTAGGTTCTAAATGATTTTATTTGGTCAGCATTATTTATGGAAGCTCACGTTTATTTTCAAATCATATGGGCGTCGAGCCCATATGATTTGATCAAGGTTTTTTAAAGGGAGAAGCGGCGAAATTCGCCGCTTCTCCCTTTAAAAAACCTTGATTCGTTTGGAAGGACTCGACCTGTCCGCCTCACCGTGTCCGCCTTAGGCGTGAGGCTGAC
>JBCCRX010000291.1:0-8867 GCA_039201015.1 Bacteroidota bacterium
ATCGGCGGTAAAACCGCCGATTCATCTCTCCCTCCTGAAGTTCCCTTCGCTGCGTCAGCAGCGAAGTATATGGAATTTCAATACTTGATGAGACGCTATTGCAGCATTTACTAAGCACCGCATTCCGTTATAATCAGTAATCTTTGATTCGAGAACGAGCTATTTTTTTCTCACTCAAGGCAAAAAATGCGCATTTATCAGACTTAGGCGTGAGGCTGATGAGCAGTTTTCCAACGCTGAATGAGGAAAAAAGAGCCGTTTGCAGATCAATTATGTAATTTCCAAACAAGCTCTAAGTTAATCATCTCAAAGCTATCAATTGCCTATCGCGATACACGCGCCCAAAAAGCTTGTTGATAGCTTGCGCTGATCGGAATGTACTTTTCTTGAATCACGATGCGATTGCGTTCAATAAAATCAATTTTGGCGAGCGCGATGATGTGCGAACGATGGACGCGGATGAAGTCTTCTTCGGGCAGCGTTGCTTCAAAATGGCTCATGTTCTCTAAACTCAATATCTTTTCCTTCGCCGTATAAATTGCCACATAGTCGCCCAGGCTTTCCAGATGATAGATGTCTGATAGGTTGATTTTGAGGGTTTTATAGCCACTTTTTATAAAAATATACACTTTGTTAATGGCTTTTTCAGTCGTTGCAGCAGGAGTCGTATTACTTGTCCTGCGTTTCTTGGCTTTCTCCACTGCAATCATAAAGCGATCCAATGTAATGGGTTTAAGCAGATAATCAATAACATCAAAATTATAACTGTCGAGGGCATACTGATCGTAAGCAGTAGTGAGGATGAAATCATATTTGCCATTGGCAATTTTCATCAATTGGATACCCGTCAGTTCTGGCATCTGTATGTCCAGGAAGAGTAAATCCACTTGCTGAGTACTCAAAAAATGCAATGCTTCTATCGGATTGGAAAAAGTATTTATCAATTCTAAATCCTTGCTTTTTTGCACATAATCGGCTAGCAATTGCACCGCAAGTGGTTCATCGTCTATAATTAGGCATTTGATCATTGCTTAGTCTGATTTTAGCGATTCTTTTTAAGAATCTACTTTAGTACGGTGTAAACTAAGTTTTTGTTAATTTTGAGAAGCGAGAAATTCCTTAGAATTTCGAGCTTTAAAAAACCTATCTGCCGCCGTCGAAGACGGCGGCAAAGAAGGGTGAGATAGAAAAAAAGGTTTTTCCAAAACCCTTTTTTCTCCCTCAAACTCCCCTATAAAAAATACAAATAAACTTGTGTAAAATGTTCATTATAAACAATTTAAACAAATAAACAGCTTAAACAAATAGGTAGAAGTACTTACTAAACCTCAATTCATAATCTATCAGTCTGATCGCTAGCGTCTGCTCTCTAACCCTCCAAATATGCTTTAAGACTTCTTTTTCTCATTGTGCTGCAAAGCATAATACTCCAATGCTTTATATTCTTTTTTATCAAAATGATTAACCGCATGCTGGATGCGAAGCAAAAAATGATCTTTCCCGATACGATCTACTACGCCTGCTTTCTTGAATTTATCCCTCACAACGCCTTTTACGGCAACCATATAAAAAGCGATCTTGCTTGCTCTGCAATGCGCTACTATATCCTGAATAGCATGAATCGCGCTACTGTCCACGCTGTTGATACTATCAGCATTCAATATGATGGCACTCAATGGATCCCCTTTTGCATTCATCATGTTCAAGAGCGTATATTTGAAGTGACGCGCATTGGCATAGTAAAGACGCGCATCAAATCGAATAATCAATAGATCGTCGCGCACGACTACACTATCGAAACGATCTATGTTTTTGTAAAGTGGATGCTCAGGAATTTTGCCTAATTCAATCAAATCTGGTTTGCTGGTTTTATAAATCACAATGCCTAATGATAAAAGTACACCGAGTGCGATGCCTTCTTCGATACCTAAAATCAAAGTTGCAGTGAAGGTGACCAACATCATCCAGAAATCATTTCTGTCGGTTGTCCAAAGAAATTTAGCTTCTTTTAGATTCACTAAGCCTAAGACGGCAACCATGATGATAGATGCTAGGACTGCTCGTGGTAGGTAGTAAAAAAGCGGCGTAAGGAAAAGTAAAGTCATTACAATCAAGGAAGCGCTAATGATGGCGGCTAAACCTGTTTTCGCTCCTGCTTGATCGTTGACCGCCGTGCGAGCAAATCCGCCTGCTACAGGAAAGGCTTGAAAGAAAGCACCACCAAAATTGGCAAACCCCAGTGCAACTAATTCTTGATTGGAGTTTAGTTCATAGTTTTTGTGCTTGGCTTGCATGGCTTTTGCCACCGCAATGCTTTGCATGAAACCAATGAAGGCAATTGTGAAAGCAATTGGTAGCAACTGTTTGACGATAGAAAGATCAAAATTAGGGAATTGGAAAAGGGGTAAGCCGCTTGGTACGGCACCAATTATTCTGACGCCTGCTTCGTGCAGATCAAAGGTAGCAACCAATCCAGTCCCAAAAATCACCACGAGCAGCGGTGCAGGGATACTAAATTTATACTTTTTGCTGACCAGCATTACAATAATGCCCAATGTACCTATCGCAAAGGTGATGAAGTGAAGATTGCTGATATTTTGAAGGATGTGGTAGAGCGTTTCGTAGAAATATTCACTGCCAGTAATGTCAATGCCGAGAAGATGTTTCAATTGACTGAAACCGATGATTAGAGCAGCCGCGGAAGTAAAACCTGTGATGACGGGAAACGATAAAAAATTGACCAGAAATCCTAGTCGGAAAATGCCCATCACAAGCTGTATGACACCAACTATTGCTGCTAGTAAAATACTAGTACCAATGTGGGCTTCACTGCCTGCCTCGGCTAAAGAGCCAACGCCCGCAGCAATTAAAAGCGCGATCATTGCCACTGGACCGACTGCCAACTGCCTAGAAGTGCCAAAAATAGCGTAAATGAATAGTGGGAAAATAGCAGTATAAAGTCCATATATCGGCGGCAGTCCTGCAATCATTGCATAAGCCATAGCCTGTGGAATCAGCATGACGCCTGTGGTCAATCCTGCAGATAAGTCGCCTTTGAGCCAAGATCGCTGATACTTGGGAAGCCAATCGAATATGGGGAGTATTTTCTTCAATTAATCCATAATCTCTTTGCCCGCATTGGGATCATATCTATAGTTTAAATTGAGCCATAAGGCTCTCGAAAAGCGAAAAAACCAGACAAATACTACGGCAAGAAAGCCAATCAAGAGCGCGAAAGAAGCAGCCGTACTCCAGCCAAATACCCAATGAAAAAGCAAAATGAAACCAATACAAAACCAGCCAGAAACAATATAGGACAAAAACATCGCACCGTAATAATAGCCAGGTTCTGGCCAATAATTAAATCTGCAATTTGGGCACTCTTCATACATATCAAAGGACTTATTGAAACTAAAACTACCCGTTTCAAATAGATCACCTTCATGGCATCTTGGGCATTTGTGTTTTAGAATACTGTATAGTTTATTTCCTTTCTTCAATATTCCCATTCGGTAGATTCTGTAAGTACTTGAACAAATCTAGGTCTAGGTACTATAAATATTACACTGTAAACTAAGTTTGTTTTAATTTTGAGAAGCGAGAAATTCCTTAGAATTTCGACCTTCAAAAAAACTATCTGCCGCCGTCGAAGACGGGTTGAGGGAGAAAGAAGGGTCTTTCTAAAACCCTCCTTTCTCCCTAAAACGCCCCTATTGAAAATGCAAAGAAACTTAGTTTACACGATACGATAAATACAAAGATTAATTTAAGACACTTTTACTTCTGGCATTTTACAAATTTCATCACCTTTCTTCCCACAGAGGTCACACTCACCGATCTTATTTTTTAGCATTGCATTATTTTGTGCACAAGTACCTCGAAATCCACCCTTGTTGAAGACGGCACGAATATTAATCAGTAGAAAAGATAATCCAAATACCACAAAAACAATCGTCAAAATATATAAGAATTCCATAATCCAATTTTAAGTTGTATAGTTTTTCTAGTAGTCTGCAAATATAGCTCTATTTGAGTTCAATAGCGGAACAATTGTAGGCTAAGGGAGTAGTAAAATATAATCTACCCATCTTGCAGCTTTATTTTACCCTTCTGCTGCCTTGGAAAAATACTTATTATGTTGCAGCATAAGTCCGTTTTTTCCGCCTTTCATAAGGACAAACTAAAACTACCATTTTGGGTATCTTATTTATTACCTACTTCCTAAATTAATCGTTTCATTGCCTATTAATGAAACAAGGGAGTCGGAAAAAAGATTGATTTGATTGTTGAGAAATGCTTGTAATTGAGATTATTGTTTTGAGCCAACAGATTTTTCTTCTACTATTGAAAGAACTATTGCCTTATTTTTCTTACTTTTAGTCAATAGTAGCTTTTGCTTCTTTTATTATACACATATATTAAAAAGTGTATAGGAGTGAAATCGGAAATACTTAAACCAACAGCAAAACAGCAAAACAGCAAAACATGAATGCAGAGAATTTTTCTCAATACCTAGAAGATGCTTCGATGCTTTATCAGATGAATCAAGAGGAGTTGAAGCAATTGATTCTACAATATCCATTCAATGCCAATCTGCGCTACTTATTAGTGAAAAAAAGTCATCAAGAAAGCTTGCAGGACTTCGATCGAAATCTAAAAATTGCTGCTATTAATAGTCCAGATCGAGCACATCTTTATCAGGTTTTGCATGGCGATTTGGTAGTGACAGAAAAGGAAGTAGGGGAGCGATTAGAATTGAAAAGTTTACAAGAATTGGATTTACAGGCAGAATCTGTGCGTTTTTATCAATCCGAAGAAGCAAGGACAACGGATTCAGCACCTCCAATCGAAAATCCTTTGCCTAAACTAGCATCTACATTAGACGAAACCATGTCTGAAATACTAGATGTTTCGGAAGATTCGTTCGAGCTGATGCCAGTGGAAGAGGAAATAGAAAAACATCAAAGCATCGAAAATGCAGAATGGAGAACGGAGCAATTTGTGGATCAAGACACAGAAGAAAATGATGCAATCGCGACGAAGCCTGTGATTAAAATAAAAGAAGGACTTCCCTCACTTATGCCGCAGAAGCCTTCTAGGAAGAAACGCAATCTTTATCAAAAACCCAAGTTGTTCGACGCTGATCGTTACAATCCGCAGTCTCTGCAAATCGTACACAAGAGCGTAGAAGATTCCGAAGAAATTGCTACGGAAACACTTGCCCATTTGTTGACGAATCAGCAACAATTTGAGAAAGCAATTGAAGTATATGAACGTTTAAGATTGCTATTTCCAGAAAAAAGTGATTTCTTTGCATCCCGAATTGAGGAAATCCGTAATCAAATGAATATTTGAGGACATTCAAACTACGGAATCTTAATTTTTGAACACCTGCCCAATTGTAGGAATACTCTGCAATTTGTGCTTATGAAACATGAATTTTCTTTTGATAATAAAAGTGTCAACTACTTTTAGTGTTTGGATAAAGGTGTTGAAATTATCTAATAAAAACTTGTAAGAAATGTTATCAGGATTGACCGTATTAATCGCATTGGTTTGTGTGTTGTTAATAGCTGTGGTATTGATACAAAATCCAAAAGGAGGCGGAATTGATTCGACTTTCGGAGGCAGTGCCAATCAAATGTTTGGTGCAGCGCGCCAAGCAGATTTTATTGAAAAATTAACCTGGGGATTGGGAATTACCCTTTTTGTGCTGTGTATCATTACTGCTATTTATGTAGCTGCCAACTCAGGTGCTTCGGTGCCAGCAGGAGGAGAAATTCCATTAGAACAGTGATAAGTAGCCACCCTATTTAAACCACTAAGGCATGAAGAAAAGCAAGACTTAATACTTTGATTATCAATTATTTAAATTGATTACCAAGGTAAATTACGTGCTACTACTTACATCCATTTAGCAAAGTAATTGTATCTTAATATAGATGCCTCAATTATAGAATAGCCTAGTACGAAAGTTTTCGTGCTGGGCTATTTTACTCTCAGCAAAGGGCTCATTTCTTCATACGCTTGTTCTTTTCATAGAATCCAATCTCTTTTTTCCTCACCCATTTCACGAATTTGTTGATCTGTTCGTGTGCGCGCAATTTCGCAACTGAATTATAGTCTTCTTTCAATTCCTTTTCAGTGAAAACCGAGTGTATTTTCTGGTGGCAGATGTTGTGTAGTAAAACCGTTTCGCCGAAAGTGCCACCCTTTGATTTAGGTACTAGATGATGTTTGGAGATGTTGATTTCTCCCAATTCACGATCACAAAGCGGACATTTTTTGATTTCCATTTCTTTTTGTAGAAAACTCACGTTTCGCTGAAATCTGTTTTGAAAAAATGAATTTGCAACAGAAGTGCTACATACAATTGAAATTTCTCTGCGAAAAATTTCAATTACCCCTCTGGACAGAGAGAAAAAATCAAAATTGAAAATTTTGATTTTTTCTCTCTGTCCAAGAGTCCTTTTTTGAAAAATTTTATGGAATAAAATTTTTCAAAAAGGTATTTTCTATTGTACAAACAGTATTAAATTTTGATTTTTTGATTTTCAAATCAGCGAAACGTGAGAGAAAAAGAAAGAATGATATAAAGCTATTTGTTTTCTAAAGTGTAAACGCAATATATTCATCCCCTGATATTTGCCCCAATTTTCCACCGCCAGCCGCCACTACTATGTATTGCTTTCCGTCAATGGCATAGGTGGCGGGTGTAGAAAATCCAGGTGCAGGGAGCTCCGTTTCCCACAGCAATTCGCCCGTGTCTTTGTCGAAGGCTCTAAATTTACGATCTATAGTGGCTGCAATAAAAACCAAACCACCTGCGGTGACGACTGGACCGCCGTAGTTTTCGCTTCCCCAAAGTTTTCCTTCATATTCTCCCAAGGTGACTTTCCAAGAAAGTTCGCCCGTGGCAAGATTGACGGCATTTAATGTACCCCAAGGTGGTGTGATTGCTGGATAGCCTTCATGATCTGTGAACTTGGTGTAGCCATCAAAAGTATATGGATATTTCCAGTTGGTATTGATCTCATTTTTGTGCGTTGCTGCCCCCATTTCTTCTCCCAAAATATAGTCGCTAAGGGCATCAATTTCTCCCTCTTTCAAATGACCGAATCCTGGCATTGTTCCTTTCCCATTGATCAGAATTTTCTTGACAGCAGACTTATCCAAACGCTTGGCTACATTAGCCAGTGCAGGTACACCACCAAAAGCACTTCCTCCTTCCATATCTTTGCCGTGACAAGCTTGACAATGCACTTGATAAGTCGCCAGAGCAGGCGAGACGTTGATATTTTGATAAGGGTTCATTTTGACAATCCGTGGCATTTCACTGGAATTGACGATCAGATTAGCGGTTTCAGGATCGTAGGCACTGCCGCCCCATTCGCCGCCACCGTCGAAGCCTGGCAGGAGAATAGAACCTTGCTCACTTGGTGGCACAAAATAATCATCTCGCCTTAAATCCTTCCAGATGTTATACACATAGTCGTAAGCCTCAGGTGTGCGACGCGTGATGTCTTTTTCTTCCATTTTCGTTCGAGCAAATGGCAGTGGCTTAGTCGGAATGGGTTGTGTCGTTGAAGCAATTTCTCCTTTCAAATCAGATGCTAGGACAGGACGCTCCTCAATTGGAAAAAGGGATTCTCCGCTTTCTCTATTGAATAAAAAAATGTGAGCAGATTTGGTGATTTGTGCAACCGCATCTATCATTTCTCCATCTTTTTCAAGGCGCATCAAAGTAGGCGGAGCAGGCAGGTCTCTATCCCAAAGATCGTGGTGTACGGTCTGGAAATGCCAAATGCGCTCCCCCGTTTCTGCATTCAGAGCAAGCAAGGAATTAGCAAATAAATTATCACCAATGCGGTCGCCGCCATAAAAATCGAAAGAAGCAGAACCCGTTGGCGCGTAAACAATGCCACGTTCTTCATCCACGCTAAAGCCCGCCCAAGTATTCGCGCCGCCCGTATATTGCCAGGCATCTTCTGGCCAAGTTTCGTAACCATATTGTCCAGGCTGCGGAATGGTATGGAATATCCAATCAATTTCGCCCGTTTTCACATTATAGGCACGAATATGTCCAGGCACTGGCCCACTTGATTCAGAAACACGCGAGCCAAGTATTAATTTATCTTTATAAACCACGCCCGGTGTATTGGAAACGATGTATAAATCTTCGACATCTCGATCCAATCCATCGTGCATATCCACGCGTCCATTTTCGCCAAAATCTGGCATTAGTTCACCCGTTTTGGCATTCAAGCAATACAAAAATTCGCTTGCGGTCAGCAACAAACGCTTTTCTGTTCCATCTGTCCAAAAGGCTAGTCCACGATTGACACCCATTCCAAATTCGTCGTAGCCTTTTCCCGCAAAAGGATCAAATTTCCACAATTCTTCACCTGTGGCAGCATCCAAGGCAAAGAATTTCAACTGTGGCGAACTGCCATACAAAATGCCATCAATCACTAATGGATTGCATTGAATCTGCGTTCGATTCTTGTCTTTATCGGCATCACCACAAGCGTATCGCCACGCTACTTTTAGGTCTTTGACATTTTCCTTATTAATTTGATCAGCAAGCGAATATTGGGAGGTGTGTTTGTCCCCTAGATAAGATGCCCAATTGATATATGGCGTTTTTTGTTCTTTTTCTTTGCAACCTATAAGCAGTATGATGAAAATAAAAAGATGGATAAAATTTTTCATAGCCCATAATTTGATTAGGAACGAGGGATGAATAAACTGAGGTTCTTGACAAGATATTTTTGTGCTAATTGAGGCAGAAAAATCGCGTATAGCCCCCGCTACATAAGACTTTTTCTAACGAAAAGTAGCGCAAAAAGATGAAGTCAAGAATCTGA
>JBCCRX010000292.1:0-8850 GCA_039201015.1 Bacteroidota bacterium
ACGATTGTCAGATCAAGTATTTCACCTTTTTCTACGCGCGCTTGAATTGATTCGGGCAGTAACTTTTTATACAAACGATGACTCAATTCATAAAAAGATTTGGGATCATTTTGAAAAGCTACTCGGTCTGAGGATAGCTGGATGAAGGAACGAATATCTTGCAACAAAGGCTTGAAAGCTCTTTTTTCTAAGATCAATTCGCCCACAGAGGATAAAGTAAAAATATAGAGTGCTTCCTTTGCTACAAAATACTCTAGGATGTGCTCGTTTTCCTTTTGGAGCAGTTCGCTAGCAGCGTCCAATGAAAATTGTTTTTGCTGGGCAAGCTGTTGCTCTCTTTGTGGATA
The DNA here is from genome assembly GCA_039201015.1 of Bacteroidota bacterium. GTDB lineage: Bacteria > Bacteroidota > Bacteroidia > Chitinophagales > Saprospiraceae > JAAUTG01. The sequence continues at coordinate 348 of JBCCRX010000292.1, forward strand.
TTTTTGTCGAATAGCTGCCTTTACTGCCGCTAATTCTTCTTTGAATTTGAGCAATTGTTCTTTGATCACATCTTTATTTTCTACTTCGAGCAAGGAACGCTCGTAATCGCCAATGTATCTTTTGAGTTTTTGCTCTTGTAGTAATAAATCATCGTTTTCTGCTATGGATTTTTTCAATAGATTTTCTGCCAAAGCATCCAGCAGAATCGTGGATTTGGACTGCTCTGCGATTTGAAATGCTTTTTCTGCGTAGCTTTTATCCCTAGTTCGTTGATAAAGTAAATAAGCAATTTCAAGGGCTTCTTCGTCTCTTGCCCGACTTGATTTTTGCAGTTGCAGTTTAGAGCCTTCTACTTGATAAATGGCGCGTAGCATTTGCTCCGTTTCGTAAGCTAATTCATGGCATTCCAGCGCAGCTTTCAGTGCTTCTGTATCATTATTAGCTAAGTAAACGGTTTTCAAGGTCTTCGCCTTTCCCGTTAATGCTTCAAAAATGGTATTTTCCTCGAATAAATCAGACGCCTCTGGAAGATCGTAAGGATGTGGAGGCGCGTAGTTTTTGAGTACACTGGATAGGGCTTGATTATAAGTTTCTAGTGCTTCTGCGGTCTGTCCATTTTGTAAGTACCAAGCACCGAGCAGCAATCGAATCTTAGCAATTTCTCGCTTCGCCTCCGTTTCGTAAACATTGATCGCCAACCGCTCCGCTTTGTCCAAATAGATTTTTGCTGCTTTCTGCTTATTCTTCTTCATCAGCAATGTTCCATAATCCGCATAAGTCCCTGACAACCAATAAAAAGCTTGATAATCGCAATCTTCTACTTTGGTTTGCTTCAATAAATCAATGGCTTGTTCGATATAGACTTGAGCCGTGTCATACTTTTCAATTTCTAGATAATTTTTTCCGAGTGTGGAAAGCAAAAATCCTTTGTAGCAATCCAATATACCAGCGAATTCCAATCCTGTTTCAGCAGCACGAATGCCTGTTTTGTATTTGGCTTGATCCCAATGAACGGTGCTGAGATTGGCGTAGGTAGAAGCAGCGAGATTGTTGTCTTTTTGCTCCAAAGCACCTGCCAGCATCTGTTTAAGAATGACTTCTGCTTTAGCGTGTTCTCCAATGATGATGGAATTACTAGAAAAGGCTTTATTGATATAGCCGTCAATATCGTAATCGGATAGTGGAAATTTTTGATAGAGTTGATTGCCGTATTCACAAAATCGGAGGGAGCCATAGATATCGCCGTAGTAATCGAAATAGTATCTCGCATAGAAAGCAGTCATTAATAAAGCCTCCGCTTCTATGCTATCTTTGGCGGGTCGCCACTGCTGGAGAAGAATGCTGTCATAATAGGAAAGATAAAGCTCCTGATCGACATCGGCTGCATCGAAATAGGTATTGACCCAAGCTGCCAAGCTGTCTTGTGCTTTGTAGGTTTGCGCTTGCTGATAAACCGCTAATCGAAAACTATCTTGATTGATTTGGGCAGCAAGCAACAAAGGAATGAAATAGAGAAACAGGCAGAGTAGTTGTCTTTTTGAGTCCATAGTGAAATACCTTACTAATAACAATAATCGTAAAAGTAAGGCATTTCGCGCTAAATCAAAATTTGAACAAAGCATAAACTCGCCAAAAGGCTTGAAGGTCTCGGAGGTTGTAATGATAACGCAAACCTAAACTCGGTCCTTGTTTCACCATACCGATACTCAAATCACCGAAAACACTGGGGATGATGCTCAGACGCCTTGTACTTGGTACTTCATAAGTCAATTCAATATTTTCTCCTGCTAGTCCTTCTGTAAAGCCCGAAAAAGTTCTTGCCGAACGGCTTTCCAGTCTAAAAGCCGTTTGGATACCTCCACCGACTTCCATGAACGGTAAAATTCGCTTTCTCAATTGCAGCGGAACAATATCTAAAAAGATAATACTCCGTTCTCTCGAAAAGCGAATGGAGTCTATAATTTCGCTGTCTTCCACACGGATACTATCTCTGATTGCTCCTCTTAGAAGGCGATATTCATCGAATGTGAAAAGGTTGTCTCCATTGATATCAAACACCTCCAATTCATCTTCTCCGACCGCAGTCGTTTGTGTAAATATTTCATTGCCACTTAGCCCTAGCATGGCTTCTCCTTGATAGTAAAAACGTTCTGATTTGAAAGGAGATAAAGTGATACCTCCAAAAGCATATTCAAAGCGATCTTCCTCATTTTCGGTCTGTTCAAATCGGAAGTCAGATACGCCTCCCTTGATCCCTATCGAAAGTCCAGGCTTGAAACGCGTCTTGGTATAATTGGTCAGCACAACGGGTTCTTTATCAAAATAGATGCCTGCGTGCATTTTCAAGGGTTCTTTCTTAATGCGTTTTTCGGGCGTAATTTTGAACTTCACATAGCCTTTCGTAGAATCTTTTTTAGTGACGCCTCGCTGTCGAGTTCCTGGCAAATAGATGCCGTCGAATAGGAAGATAGCAGTATCTTGTTGAGGCGTGACGGAAATACAACTGGACGTAGAAAGATCATTGTCTTCGCACAAAGGTGCTTTGGGATGCCAGTCTAGCAGATCAACTTTGTAGCCATCCAATCCTTCTGGAATATAAGCATGAACTTCTACTTTGGAAGCAGGTCCTTTGCCTTCGTTTTGGAATTGAATTTTGTAAGTCAAGCTGTTATTTTTTCCAAAACGCCTGAAATTTTCCTTTACTTCAGAAACAGAGACTTTGTTGGGATCGTGCGCCGATACAATCTCGAATTGCAATGGAAATACATCACTGTAGCCGCCATCATCCGTGTAAGCAGCAAGCAAATGCACGAAAGCAGTTGTATCTTCCAGCATTTCTTTTGTCGTGTGGAACGTAAAGAATAAATTGCGTTCTTCATCGGGCTGCAGATTATCGAATGACCAAATACTTTGATCGGTGTAAGTCAATAAAGCGGTATCCAGCACGGTCTGCAATTGGGGCGAAATGGAAGCAGCCGAAGGAAGTATAGGCAAATCAAAAGCAGGATTGAGGTCTTGCTGTTGGGGCAAAATGCCAGTAAGGATTTCTTGCGTTTCCGCATAGGAGTAAGCATCCGCGTTGGGCAATGCTACTGCTTGCTCATCGTAGTGTTTACGTACGCCCCTTTTTTGAAACATCGTTTTTTCAAACTTACGCTCATTGAAAAGAATAGCAAGATGACCACTTCTCGTAATAGTATCTGGATTGCGATAACTCAACATGAAGTGTAAATCCTCATCGGGCTTTGCATCGCTACTCGATTTGAGATAGACCCTGCCTTCTAAATCTTCTGGAAAATAAGAATCAAAACGCCTTTCGCTTGCTGCCTCCAGCGATTTTTCTATTTCCTGATTTCGATAAGGGGTACTCGCTATGAAAGAACTCGACTTCTTGGGCTTTTTGCCTTTGTCGTATTTGTTGGTTGCCATCAGATAAACGGTTCTGAGCGCAGCACTGCCGTCGTATTGGTGCGTCGGAGCAATTTCTTCGCTCATGTGACCATCTCCAAATTCCCACCAAAAATCATAATAAGGTTCGGGTAAGCCTAGGATTGGTGTCAAAGCAGCCAAAGTGGTGTCTGGACTAAATTGATACGCGCCTACGTTCTTTGTAGAATCTATTATAATATTGATGATACGAGGCGGCACTTCTTGTTCCTGACCGAAAGAAAGGAATGGAAGACCCAAAAGGAAAAGAAAAGTAATTTTAAAGGATTTCATTGTTAGTAGTTTAAATGACGTAGATGGTGTTTGTCTTCATTTGTATGGATATACCTTAATGGCATAGCATCTTAACAAAAGTGAGAAAAAAAATTGCCAGCGTGCGCTTTTTTAAAACAGGATTTTAGACTTTTGAAGTTTAATTTTATACCAAGATTCGGACTAAGTGAGAGGACAGATTTAAGAAGTCAGAAGTCAGACGCAAAACACTCATAATCAAATCTTATAAAAAATTTATGTATATATTAATTTTATCCAACTACCTATCCTGAGCCATCCTTTTTAGCTTGAAAACAAACTTCAAAAGTCTTTGCTTGGATTATAGCAAAAGTATATTGTAATGAAAAAAATTAAATCAGAAACAATCTATGGCGGGCAAATAGCATTTGGCAATTAATCAATTTTATACTTCAACATTTCAAATATACCTGCATTTTCGGTATAAAAGGTGATACTTTTCTATTTTTTAGCAGAAGGTATTACTTTCACGCTGCAATACACCTAAACTTATTGACAAATGACGACTCATCCTGATGCGATCTACATTGATGCCCTTTGCAAAAATGATCGGCTGAAAGTACTAGAACTTTATCAAAAGTGTTTTCCTAGTGTGGAGCAATACATCAAACGCAATAACGGAAGCCTAAGTCAGGCAAAAGACGTTTTCCAAGAAGTGCTCCTGGAGCTGTACGAACGCGCTTGTATTCGACAGGAATTTACTCTAACGACAACTATCTGCTCTTTTTTGGGATATGTCAGTAAGATGAAATGGTTGAAAATATTGTCGAAAAAAAAACCAGTGGAATTGTTAAGACAAGAAGTCGAAGAGACATATAAAGATGACACCCTCTCCATCGAAGCTCAAATCATCCGCCAAGAAAGTCAAGCCGAAGAACAAAAAAAGCTAACCCAATCTTTTGCTCAATTGTCCGAGCGTTGCAAAGAATTACTAGAACTGAAAGCAAGAGGACTGAGTACCGAAGAAATCATTGAACAAATGAATTTCAGCAACCGCAATGTGCTGGATGCTAGTACATCACGCTGTTTTAAAAAATGGCGGGAGTTGTATCAGTCGCTTGATTAAGTAATTATCGAAGTGTATTAATAACTGTTATTACGCAAACGACCAAATTGCAAATGATACAAAGTGCTACTTGTTTACAAATCGTCGGGCATCGAACCCGACGATTTGTGAGAAAATTCTTTCAGGAGCGATCTACATTTGAGCTAAAAGCTCAAATGTAGATCGCTCCGAAAGAATTTTCATGAATTAGAGTGGCTTCGATAGCCACTCTAATTCAAAATACGCCAACCGCAAAAATCAGTGAATAATATAGATCAGGATACTGCTAGCGTAACATCAGTCATTAACTAAAAATGCACAAATCTATTCGCCTATTGAACAAAACTCGACATGAAAGAACAAGATGATTTATTGATTGAACAGTACATTGAAAGTACTTTGACGGAGAAAGAAAAACAAGATTTCGAGCAAAGGCTACAAGAAGATCAAGCACTTGCGGCAGCCTACGAATTGCGTTTGTCTATGGATCAGTTCTTGGAGGACAAAGCCAAAAAAGAACAGTTCACGCAATTTATAGAAGGCGTGAGTCAAGATTTTTTTGCGGAACGCGATTCCAAGAAAACGACCGATGCTAAAGTGGTTTCTATTTGGCAAAGATTTCCCTTTGTCGTCGCTTCCTTAGCCATTGCTGCTGCCATCGCTTTATTGCTCATCTTGCCTTTTTTGCGCCCGCAAGATAGGTACGAACAGTTTAACGATCATCGCGCGCTTGCTTTGGTAGAGATGTCCATCCAAAACACAGCGGCGGCACAGGAAGCCCAAACAGCCTTTAATGCAGGAGATTATTCAACTGCTTTAGATGCACTGAACGCTTATTTGACCGATCGCCCAGAGGATGTGGAAGCCCAATTATACAAAGGAATTAGTTTACTTGAACTCAATGAACTACAAGCAGCCAGAGCTATTTTTGAGCCTATTGCTGAGGGGACTTCTGCTTTTCAGTCGGAAGGCTTGTGGTATCTGGCTTTATCCTATTTGAAAGAGGAAGATGCAGTGAATACAAAGAAATATTTAGAGCGTTTAATTACAGAAAATAAAGATCAAAACTTGATTGATAAAGCGAAACGTTTGCAAAATGAATTAGAGTAGTTTTGAAGAGCATTTAAACAAAACGCTACTTCCCTTTAAACACTGGTCGCCGCTTCTCCAAAAACGCCATCATCCCTTCTTTACAATCTTCTGTTTTGCTGGCAATCGACTGCAATTCATCTTCTACTGTAAGTTGTTCTTCCAACGTATTGGTGAGGCTCATGCGGAAAGCCTTTTTCGTCAAGGCGAGTGCTTTGGTGGGCATTTGTGCTAAGGTCATCGCTAGAGTTTGTACTTCTGCTTCGAAGCTTTCTATTGAAAAAACCTTATAAATCATACCCATTTTTTCTGCTTCCGTGGCATTGACTTTGTCTCCTAACAGTGCCAACGCTAATGCTTTTTGAAAACCGATCAATTTGGGTAAAAAATAAGTGCCACCGCTGTCTGGAATCAGACCAATTTTGGTGAAGGCTTGGATAAAGCTCGCTGCTTCCGAAGCAACGACAACATCACAAGCCAGAGCAATATTCGCTCCTGCGCCCGCAGCCACGCCATTGACGGCAGCCAACACGGGTTTCTCCAGTTGCGCAATTCTTGTAATGATCGGATTGAAATGTTCTTGCAAAATGGTGGTGAAAACAGATGCTTTTCCTGCACTGGTTACTTCTACGATGTCTTGTCCTGCACAAAAAGCTTTGCCTGCGCCTGTGATAACAACAGCCCTGATGCCTTCGTCGGCTGCGCATTGATCCAAGGCTTCTTGAAAAGCAAAAGCGAGTTCGCGCGTAACGCTGTTGTAGGATTTTGGACGGTTGAGGGTGATCTTGGCGATCCCTTTTTGTTGATCGAATAGAATAGTACTCATTTTCTAGCTGTTGGCTACTAGCTATTGGCAATTAGCTTTTAGCTGCTCACAGCTAGTTGCTAATTACTTCAAGCATTTGAAATAATCAAAAGGTTCTAAGCAGTCTTTGCATTGGAACAAGGCTTTGCAGGCCGTTGAACCAAACTGACTCAGCATTTTGGTGTTTGTCGAACCACAGTTGGTGCATTTTACCATTTTGTCTTGCCCCATCAAAGCTAATTTATCTCTAGAAGCCTCCAATGGCGCGGCAATGCCATATTCCTCTAATGCCTTGCGCCCGCTTTCGGTGATCCAATCCGTCGTCCAGGCGGGCGAAAGTACTAATTCTACTTTAGTTTTGTAGCCTGCTTGATCTAATTTATATTTTATTTCCATTGCAATCGTATCCATAGCAGGACAACCCGAGTAAGTCGGTGTGATTTTCACCAGCACATCTTCCTGATTTGCTTCTATGGCGCGCACCACACCCATGTCCATAATGGACAATACGGGAATTTCTGGATCGCTTACTTCTTGCAAAAGAGCTTGAATAGTTGATTGCTTTTTCTTCATTGTGCTATTGATTCATTGTGTTTTTGTTTTATTGTACTATTGTAACATGGTGCTATTGTATCATTTGCTACTCACCAAGCCATATTCGGATAGGCACGCTGCATATACTGCAAATCTGATAGAATGTAACCGAAATGCTCCGAATGAATGCCTTTTTTACCACCAAAGTGAAAAAATTGGGTATCTGGAACTTGCAGTCGAGCTTCTTCCAAAACAGGCAAAACCCTATCGTGGTACTTCGCTTTCAGTATGTCCAAATTCGCACCGATGCCCCATTCTTGCATTTCTAACTCTAATGCCGTCGCTTGAAATAATTCTTCTTTGTATGCCCATAAATCATTTATGGCTTGCTGCATCCTACGATGACTTTCTGCCGTGCCGTCTCCCAATCTTTTTACCCATTCCGAAGAAAAGCGAAAATGGTATCTTACTTCTTTGATTGACTTCTGAGCAATGGCCGCAATCTGTGCGTCTTGACTATCAGTAAGCTGCTGTAAAAGCGGTAGATGATGTGCATCAAATAGAAATTGCCGACCAATGATGTAGGCAAAATCAGTATTGGGTTGCTCTACCAAAAGTGTATTTTTATACTCGTGCGAATAGCGCAGAAAAGCGAGATCATCTTCTGTTTTTTCTTCGTCGCTCAGCTTGGCTGCGTATTGAAAATAGTTACGTACTTGCCCAAACAAATCCAAAGAAATATTAGTCAGTGCAATATCTGTTTCTAAACTCGGACCATGTCCACAGAGTTCAGACAGGCGATGCCCCAGAATCATAGAATTGTCGCCAAGCAGCAGTAAATATTGATGTATTTTTTCTTGTTTACTCATCGTATCGAATTACTTATTCTCCAATCTCTCCCTCTCAATTCCCTCATTCCTCTCAATTCTCTCCCTCCTCTCCCTACATATGCCTCAATTCATCGGGCAAGTCATAAAAAGTGGGATGCCGATAGGCTTTGTCTTTCGCGGGATCAAATAATGCTTCACTATCATCTGGATTGGAAGCCGCAATGTGTTTGGATTCGACTACCCAAATGCTTACGCCTTCTTGCCGACGCGTGTAAACATCCCTTGCATTTTCAATCGCCATCTTATTGTCCGCAGCGTGCAAGCTCCCGACATGACGATGCTCCAAACCGTTTTTACTTCTAATGAATACTTCCCACAAGGGCCACTGCTTTTTCATCTCATTGCATTATTTAGTTATTGCTTCATCGAGTACACTTAAGAGCTTGTCTAAATTAAGTTTC
>JBCCRX010000293.1:0-8847 GCA_039201015.1 Bacteroidota bacterium
CGAAGATCGTGATGACGTACCGCCAAAGATCATTTTCTCCTTCTTTTGCTCTTTTTAGAAACATAGTTTATTTCTTTGTGGAGGCACTAATACCGTGTAAACTAAGTTTTTGTTAATTTTGAGAAGCGAGAAATTCCTTAGAATTTCGAGCTTCAAAAAACCTATCTGCCGCCTTCGAAGACGGCGGCAAAGAAGGGTGAGGGAGAAAAAAGGGTTTTTCTGAAACCCTTTTTTCTCCCTCAAACTCCCCTATACAAAATACAAAGAAACTTAAATTACAGTGTACTTAGTACCGTGTAAACTAAGTTTTTGTTAATTTTGAGAAGCGAGAAATTCCTTAGAATTTCGAGCTTTAAAAAACCCATCTGCCGCCGTCGAAGACGGCGGCGAAAAAAGGGTGAGGGAGAAAAAAGGGTTTTTCTAAAACCCTTTTTTCTCCCTCAAACTCCCCTGTTAAAATGCAAAGAAACTTATTTTACAGTGTATTAGTAATTCATTCAGAAATACTAAGTAATGTTCTATGAATTATTTTTCACCATCCGCCAAACGCCTAATTTCCTCAAACAAAATATCTTCGTCTCCCATTCGATACTTTCGTTTGTGATAGACCACTTCGCCATTTTTGTCCAGCAAGAAAGTTTGTGGCAAGCCATTCAGTCCGTTGGGCATAATGTACTTGAATTTGCGCTCGCTGTCCAGATAAGCCTCAAAGGACCAGCCTTTCTTTTTGACGTGAGGCGCGAACTGATGCGCATAATCGGAGAGCTCCATAGAGATGGCGTAGAAATTAAAATCGGCGGCTTGTGCCCAAGCGTCGTATTTTTTGTGAATGGCTGCTAACTCGTATTGGCAAGGTACACAAGTCGTCATCCAAAACAACAAAACGGTCGGTTTGCCATTTTGCGCAAATACTTTTGAAGAATTCACTGTCTTGCCCGCTACCGTTTTTAAATCTACATCGTAAGGATATTCTTTCTGTACCTCCGTTTTGAAGGTGTAGGTTTTGCCATTCACTTTAATAGTGCGATAGCCAGGTGTTGCTTCTTGGGCATGTAAGCCGAAAAAGAAGCCACTTAAGAATAGGATGTAAAGTATTTTTTTCAATTCGCTTGTTGTTTTGTATTTTGCAAAGGTACGGTGCTTTGCGAACATTTTCGTTTAGAAAGAATGGTATGATTTGTTACAGAGGAAAATAATAGACGGATCCTCTTCTAAGGTTGTAAATAAAATGATTGTAAACCTAATGACGGTCATTTCCAAAATGACTGTCATTTGTAGCGTTTCAGATGACAGGCAATCTTGAAGTTGCCCGTCATCAAGGCTCAAATTTTACAACTTCAGAAAGATAGCCTAATAGACTTGATCGGCTTTTGTAATCAGGAAGTTGTGTAATTCACGGGGTGACTTTTCTCCTGAATTTGAGGTGTTTTAGTGAAATTTATAGTCACCCCGTGAATTTTAGGTCGTTAAAAATGATCTTTCAAGATTCCTATCTTGAAAGTGCTATCTTACTCGTTTCCTAACGAGTTGATCCAAAAAGCTCGTTAGGAAACGAGCAGATAAGGGTATTAAGTTAGGAAACTTAATCCATTCGACTTGATGTGTTACTGGCAATCAATGGATTATGAAGGGAAACTGGATGCAATTTGTCAAATTTTAAAAATTTGACAAATTTATCTTCTCGGCGGATGTTCATCCTTAGGCATTACTGCTCTTAAGTTCACGATTTCAGGTGTATTCATATCTAGTAATATTACGGTCGCTCTACCTGTAGGCGTTTTACCTTCTATCAGCAATCTGTCTTCACTCCACTGAAAATGATCATTCCAGTCCTGTTGTCGAGGATGAAAAAGCGGCACAATTTCGTTCGTTACTGGATCAAGAAATGAAGTAAAAGTGTGCTTGTTAGCATTGCAGGAAATGCAAGCTTTAGCAAGGTTGGCGAATTCATTCTTGCCCTTCAAAGCAAGCGGGATGATATGGTCGTTTTGTAATCTAGCAGAAGTATATTTCTGTAAGTATTTACAATACTCGCAGTATCCTTTATAAGCGGCTTCCAACTTCTCTAATTCTGCTTTTGGAATATATCTATTAGGCATCAGCAGGAGTTGTAAGAGCGGCTTCTAGAATCTCCCTTGTTTCATCAAGTGTCATACGCCACATTTCAGACAACTGCAACGCGGTTTGTAATTTTTTTAAATCCCAAACACGCAATGCTTTTACCAATACTAAAAGCCGTTCTCGCTCTTCCTCTGTCAAGATTTTCTGCTCCGATTTATCCGCCAATCCATTATATTCTTCCCAGAAGGCTTTTGATGGCTGATGATCTTTTAATGCTTGAATTAAATCTTGCTCCCCCTCAGGTTTTCGTGTAGGCAACAGACGAACCAAAGCTGCTATAAATGCCCTCAACTCTATTTCACCCAAACGCTTAGCTTCCTCCAAAAGCTGATTAAATAAATCCTGATTTGTATCATTTTGAACAACTTGCATAAGCAGTCTTTTTTAGTAAAAACAAAAAAACTTTGCTACGATCTAGGCATCTTTTCCTCGCTAAAATACCAAGAATTTGCAAAAAAAACGACAAGAAATCGGTAGAATGACTGGCGGGTAAATCAAAAGTATAGGAAAACCACAAAAGTCCGACAGGTTTATCCGAGTCGTAAAAGTAGTTGATACTTTAGTGTTCCAATTGCTAATTTTTATTTCATAAAAATTAGCAATTGGGGTGTCCCTTTTGAAAATGAAATTAAAACGAAGTTTTTAATTCCATTTTCAAAAAATAATGTCAAACAAGTGAATAAACTTGTCAAAAGCCCTGATCTTTCTCTAGAAAGGGCACGGGCGTAGAAAACGACCGCCTCCTATAAGACGCAGAAAAGCGACTTTCCCCGAAAGTACTAGCCGCGTCTCTGCTCGGTGTATGTTCGTTTGGATGCTAGGCATCACAACACAGGAAATTAACTTGAACTCGTTAACATGGCGCGCTTCTATCTTCCTTAGAAGACAAAACTCTGGCAAAAAATGAGGACTGGCACATCGAAACCCGATATTGTTGTTCCTGTTATCTGGATTGTTGTTGTTGCGATAGGAGACACGACAATTGTTATTGTTGTTGTTCCACGAGCCGCCCCGCACAACTCGATATGGGCTAATTTCCCTTTACTTGCCGTAAATTTCGTAAATTATTTTCTTTCTCAATCGTTCTGTGTTAGAAAAAGCAGCATGAGCAAACCAAGCTTGTGTACGTTGATAAAATTCTAAGCGATTGATTTCGCCCTTGTGAAAGGCTTTGATGTTTCTTCTTGTTCGTTTGCGAAAGCGGCGAATATTTTCACTTTTTAGTAATCGGAACGCTGGAAAAACGCGGTGTCCTAGAAAAGTAAGTCCATCTTTTGTTGGATACACTCTGCTTTTATTAGGATGAAGAATAAGACGATAATTTGCTAGAAAGCCAGCTATTTTTGACTTAATGTTCAACAGTTGCTGCTTGTCATCTTCTAAAATTACAAAGTCATCTACGTAACGCAGATAATACTTACACTGCAATTGCTCCTTCACAAAATGATCAAAAGCATTTAGGTAATAATTTCCGAGCAGTTGGCTCGTCAGATTGCCAATTGGTAAGCCTAGTTTACGCTGATGCGGGCTGAATAAGTCATCTTGTGGAAAGTAAACAAGATGTTCTTCTTGTGGATTACTATTGTCTATGATCTTGTCTATGAGCCAAAGCGTTTTTGAACAGCCAATTTTCTTTCGGATTTCTTGTTTTAAAATTTCATGATCAATACTGGGAAAGAATTTACGAACGTCACATTTTAGCGCATATTCATTATTCTTTGAAAAAGCTTGATAGCGCAAAATAGCTTTGTGTGTACCTTTACCTTCCCTATTCGCATAAGTATCATAGATCATGCTATTCTCCAGAATTGGCGCAACAATATTACAAAGTGCATGATGTACTACTCTATCTTCATAAGGTGCAGCACTTATCATTCTAGGTTTGGGTTCAAGAATATAAAATTCTTTGTAAGCTTGTGGTTGGTAGCTTTGCTCTTTTAGCTCCTTTTGAATTTGAAAAAGCCGTTTTTCAAGATGGAAATTAAAATTAGCAACACTCGGTTGGCTTCTTTTCCTAGCCTGTGCTTTCTTCGCAGCAAGCAGTAGATTTTGAAAAGTAGTGATCTTTGAGTACAAATTTTTATGTCGCTTCATCTAGCCTAAGGATTTTATCCACGCTCCAATCTGCTGCCCAATTTCATTGATTTTGCTCTGTATAAATTCATATCGTCGCAGGTCAATACATCTCAAATCTTTCGACAAGCGAATCAAATAGCGCATCTGCTCCAATTGTATATTCACTTCATACAATAAACCCTTTTTCTTCGCTCCACGACTGTAATAAGCACCAATAAGTTGTTCTAAAATATCCATCATTTTCGTTTGTATGCGATCTGCCAACAAAAACTTTTGTGCTCTTGGATATTTCGCTAATTGTGGTACAAGGTAGAGTAATAAATCATACGTCTTGCTCACCACATTATCTTTTTCACCCATAAAAGTGCTATTTTTTAAAAAAATCGGCGCTTCGCGCCATTTTTCGGCCGCCTTCGGCGGTTAAATCAGTCGCTGCGCTCCTTATAAAGGGTAAAAAGGGTAAAGCCCGCTCCGCAGGCTAAGTGCAAAAGGGTTAACGAGAACTGGCACATCGAAACCCGACATCGCTGCCCCCGTTAACTGGATAGAAGCTGTCGCGATAGGAGACACGACAACCGTCATTGCCGCCGTACCACGAGCCGCCCCGCACAACTCGATAATCACCTTGAGTTGGTCCGCGCGGATTTTCCGCTATTTCTGCTCCAAATTGTGCATAATAATCTTCGCCATACCAATCGCTACACCACTCATAAACATTCCCACTCATATCGTACAAGCCCAATTCATTGGGCATTTTTCCGCCAACAGGATGTGTTTTACTGTTCGAATTACTGGAATACCAAGCCACTTCTTCCACCTCATCACTACCAGCATATTTAAAGCCACGGCTTCGCTGTCCACCTCTAGCGGCATACTCCCACTCTGCTTCGGTGGGCAGGCGATAGTTACGTCCTGTTTTTTCACTCAGCCATTCACAATATGCCTTTGCACCGTACCAAGAGACATAAATCATCGGATGTTTTTCCATTCCTGCTTTGGCTTTAAATTGTCCATTTACTTCTTCTACGCCACAGACCACATCGTCAAATTTACCTTCCAAATTTACCCAAGTGCTACCGCCTTCTTCTTGATTGCCTTTTTCGTTGAGGAAAGCCGCAAATTGCTCATTGGTCACTTCATATTTCCCAATAGAAAAATCATTCAAACGGACTTGGTGAGCTGGTTTTTCTCTATCAAAGCAGTCTTCGCCTTGTTCTTCGGTGCAGCCCATGGTGAAGGTGTCGCCTTTGATGGGGATCATTTCGGGAATAAGGTTGGATGGAAGTGGATCGTTGGTGGCAGTAGCAGTCTTTCCTATTTTCGTTGGATTACTCCCTATAGTATCCACCTGTGACGTGGATACCACAAAACGCTGTGGTTCAGCCACCGCCTTCCCAGTCCCTCGCTCCACCTCCACAATTGCTCGCACAATGGCGTAAGCAATATCTTGGCGCACCTGATCGTCCATCAGTTCTTTGACTTGCTCCTTATTATTAAGGAAACCTGTTTCTAACATAATACTTGGCATTTGAGTATATCTTAGTATATAAAGTCCTTTCTCCCGAGTAGTTTTTAGCCCCCTGTTCTTCCAACCCGTAATATTCACCCTTTCTCGCTGAAATATGGCAGCTAATCTTTGACCTTCTTTGCTACCGTAGTGATACCAAGTCTCAACACCACTTATAGAAGACGCCACCCAATCACTTCCTGGTCGTGGTGGGCCAGCGTTACAATGGATACTAACTAGTAGCTTAGGTATATCACTACGAAGATTATTGGATCGACTTACCCTTTCTTTGTCCGAGACATCGCTCTCTTCTGGCACTAGATTATGGTACTTTATCCCAAGAACATCTAGTTGAGCCATAACTCGCTTGGTAATATCTCGATTGAATTCATATTCAAAGAACTGAACTTGCTTACCATTCCACTCAAAAGGAGCGGAGCGTTTCGCTGGCGTATCTTTGCCATGTCCGTTATCCAATATCCACAGGAAGCCTTTGGGCGCATCCGTAGTACCTTGCTCGATTACTTGGTCGTTTTCGCCTCTTGACAACAAACGATTTTTCCCCAACAAATCCTCCAAATGCGGACGCCTACTCAGCTTCTCAAAAAAGCTACTATCCCGCCCGATTATATTTTCCCAAACTGCATTGGCGGCTAGGCTATCCTGTCGATAAAAATCAATCAGACCGACGGCGTGGAAAGCATCCAAGAAAGTACTATCCAAGCGCGTAGAGACTTTGAAATAGTCCTGTATTTGCGCCAGAGCAGCCGTATCTTTTGTATTGTCAAAATAGTCTTGGTAGTAGATGTGTCCAGCGTTGAAATGGGCGTGGTAATAGTTTTGGGCTGCCAGTTCGTAATCAGCTTGCAAAGCCAAAGCTGCTTGAAATTGATTGATGCTTTGTTTCATCTGCTCGAAAAGTGCGCTGCTATCGTTCGCCCAACGTTCGGGTGCTAGCGTAATGGAATCCATTTTGAGTTCCACCGCTTCCCAAAGCTTTACGCCTTCATTATTGAGGCGAATGGCTTCGTTGTCACCTGGTTCTTCTTGTAGCAAGAAATTACTACGCATTTCGCGTTCGTCGGGCAGATGCGGCTGTGGGGTCTCGCCCGTTACCCACTGGTAAAGCGTCGGGCTATTGTCGAGGGAGAACATGGCAAGCAGTAACAAAACCCAAACTAGCGTAGGAATCGCTGCCGATAGAAAATAGGACAAAGCAGGGATGAATACCCGATCTTGCTCCTCCTCCTCAATAGGTGCTGCGTCTTGCAGATAGGCTTCTAAAGTGGGCGTTGCTAGTGCTTTGCCGCTCTTTTTCATTTGTTCGGGCTGTCCACCCGTCAAGTGTCGCCCGATGGCTTGAGTTAGCGTATATTCCTGTTTGCGACTGAGCAAGTCTTGATCGAGCAAATATTGGATGCGCTGCCGATTTTCTTCCGATTCAGGATCGTTGGCAAAGGCTTGTACGGCTAGCTCGTTTTGAAGCTCAAAATTGGCGTGGCTGCCCACGACATCGGCTTGCACGGCTTCGAGTTCTTGCGCCACCACTGCTCGTGCCAATGCTTGGGTATTCAAAGGAATTTCTGCCAAGAGCTCCTCACGCAAAGGCGGTGATATGCGCTGTCCTTGTAGCCACGGAATATGCGAAAGCAGCAGCAGATGATCGTAGGTCAGCAGGTTTCGTTTGCCTTCCAAAGCGCGACCAATCGCCAACGTCAGTTCCCAAGTGGGCTGCGGATGCACCGCCAATGCACAAAACCAAGTATAGACTTGCGGATAGTCGGCAAAATAATCCCGATAAGTCTGCAAACGCGACCATTTTCGTCCGTTGATGTCGGGCTGTGGATGATTTTTGGCGAGTTGCGTTTCCCATTTATCAAATTGCGGCAAATAGTCGGCTGCCGTTTCTTCATCCAAATCCAAATAAAGCATCGCACTTTGAAAACCTTCCAAGTCGGCGGGGAAAATCGCCATAAGCTCGTCATAGATCGCTTTTTCTTGGAAAGTCCAAGCGGCGACCGGCGTGGGCGTGAGCAAGAGTCTTTCCTTCCAAGCCTGCAAAGCCTTGCGTAAATGTGGCTGACTGAGCAAATTACCACCAAAAGGTTTCAGCAATTGATGTCCATTGCCCATGACCATCAGGCGATGATGCGGATAGAGGCGATGAATGCGCGCTAGATCAATACCCTGCGGAAATTCGTCATTCCAAAAGCGGTGAAAGCTTTTTTCGTAGTGAAAGACCTGTAAATTGATGTCTTTGTCGCGCAGAAATTGAATCAGGTATTCAAACAGGGCTTTCTGGTGGCTGTGTTCTGCTAAATCATCCACCAAAAATAGATAGTCGGGTGGCACGGAAGCCGTCCGAAAAGCTACCGCAGGAAAACCTGCCCTTTCAATGGTCTGACGAATGGTCGCAGGTAAGTCAATTTCTTGTCGGAAACCCGCCTGGCGTTGGCGCAGTAGATTGGCAAAACGATAGAGTGAAGTCGGTGTTCGTACAAAGTTGTTGCGGTCGCGATAGGGAATGAAATAAGGGGCTTTATCGGGCGCATGAAACAATTGTTCGAGGCTTTCGGCATGTTGTTCTTCGGCAGTCTGTTCGGGCGTTTTCTGCACTTCCGACCGCCAACGCCACCACAAGTAGAGCAAAGGCAGCAACAAAAGTGCCAACAAACCCCAAGCCGCATCGGTGAAATACATACTCGGCAAGACCATATCGAATTGCAAGGCTTTGCGTTCGGCGAGTGGTGCTTGTGTGCCACCGACAGAGATTTGCAGCGATTGGGGGCGTTCACAAAAACCCATAGCCCTTTTGACGATATTGGCTTGGATGTCGTAAAGTCCTTGCTGCTGGAAGCGATAAGTCAGATTCGCGCCCGTCCCAACATTTTCTCCTTCGATAGTCCAAGTGACTTGCTCCTCCGCTAATAAGGGACGACTGAGGTCAAAGAAAACCGCTTGCTCGGTAGTAGCTTGCGATGGCGCAAGGATGCTGAAAGCATCAGGCGGTGCATTACAATTGACTCGAAAGCTACGACTGAAAGTATCCTTTTCTGTGCCGTCCAGATAAAGGACAATGCTCTTATTAGGACTACCGATCAAAGTATCTATCGTCAAAGTGTAGATTGCTTCGTTTTCGAGTC
>JBCCRX010000294.1:0-8809 GCA_039201015.1 Bacteroidota bacterium
TATTTCAAAGAACGTTCGGACAAAGGGATAAAAATTAACTGGCAGTTCACTCGCAAAGATGCTCGAATTAAACTTAATCGAAGGTACGCGGAGGTAAATCCTGCCAATAAAAAATCAACTGAAACTTAATTTACAGTGTATTTAAATTGTTGATGATGTTTTTCACTGCTAGCAACTTTTTAGTTTATGTGTATGAAATACAGATTTTTTCTGCGAAAAAATTCAAGAAGTCTTTTGGACAGAAATAAAATTTTAAAAATTTTATTTCTGTCCGAGAGTCCCTTTTTAGACGTCTCCTCTTGCAGCCCTCCTTGTCCTAAGTAACTGCTACCCGACTGATAATACGTGCGAAAAGACCTGGAAAAAATCGCTTTAAATAGATGCCTAAGGTTTCTGTGCGACCAATGATGACTTCTCTTTTTTCTTTTTCAATCGACCGTACTGCTTTTTTTGCAAATTGTTCTGGGGAAAGTCCTTGTGCTGTTTTTTCGTCCGTTGTGCCTTGCGATTGTCCATCGGCAGTCAAGGCATTTTGGGAGACATTAGTGTGGACATAACCAGGACAAAGGATGGTTATGGTGATACCTTCTTTAGCTGTTTCGGCTCTCAAAGAATCAAAAAATCCATGTAGTGCGTGTTTGGAAGCAGCATAAGTGGAACGCAGTGGAGAACCAAATTTACCAACCAAGCTGCTCATCACGACGATCTGCCCAGAACGGCGTTTCAGCATACTTGGTAATACGGCTTTGGTGAGTGCAATCGCTCCAAAATAGTTGATTTCCATGATGCGTCGATCTACAGCTAATTGGGTTTCTTTAACGAGTCCTCTTTGTGAAACTCCCGCATTATTGATGAGTATATCTATGCTCCCTGTTTTGCTTAATAGGTCATTGGTAACAGTTTCAAATTGAGCTTGTTCGGCAACATCTAGTACCTGTATTTCTACCTTAGCGGCTGGATTACAGTTGGCTTTCACGCGTTCCAGTTCCTCCAATTTTCTGCTAGAAAGAATTAGGTTAGCTCCTTTTTTTGCAAATTCGTAGCTCATCGCCTCTCCCAAACCAGAAGATGCCCCTGTGATCCAAACCCATTTTCCTTTTAAATCCATGAAAAAGATTTTGCTCTAAGTATCGGCTAAAAAATTAAATCGACTTTCATAGAGTCGCAGCCAAAAAATCTCTTGAGGTGGATTTTTTGGCTGCTTTCAAGGGGTGTTAAGGCTGAAAACTTTCTGCGAATTTTTGGAAACGAATATCTACTATTTAAATGTCGATCTTATTTTTTTTGAACGTTACTAAAACTAGAAGAAATAAAAAAGGTTTGCAAGCACATTACTTGCAAACCTTTTATTTCTTTTCTACGAAAGTAGAAGCACATCTGATCGCTCGCTTCTAAAGCCTGACCTCTACTTCTTATTTCTTAGATGCTTCGTACATGTCACTCATTTTAGGTGCAATACGGAAAACAACACGTCGATTAGCTGCTTTTGCATCAGCCGTATCTTGTACTTCATTCAATGGCTTGTACTGACCGCGAGCAGCCGCAGCCAATTGACCTGGATCAACACCTTCTTGCAACAGGCGACGCACAACTGCATCGGCACGACGGTAGCTCAAATCCCAATTATCTCTGAAAGCAGCACCAGCGATTACGCTATCATCATCCGTATGACCTTCTACAATTACTTCTAAATTAGAATTATTTTTCAAAATAGAAGCCAAAGAATCAATTACAGCACGATCGTCGCTACCCAAACGGATAGAACCACTAGAGAACAGAACTGGCTCAGAAGTTTTCAGATAAATATAGTCATTCACTTCCTCTAGCATCAATCCACTAGACTCATAAGCATTGAAAGCTCCATCAATCATATTGTTCAAACCAGAAATCTCTTCATCTTTTTCTTTCACCATACCCATGGCACTTTCAGCTTCTTGCTTAGCAGAACTTACATCTGACTCTAAAGAAGATATTTGACCTTCCATTTTAGATTTGGCTTCTTCATATTCGCTTTCCAAAGCATCTTTTTCCTCTCCTAAAGTTTTTAATTGAGACTGTGTCTCTTCCAAGTTTTGAGACAAGCGATCACGCTCACTGGTCATCTCATCAAATTTAGTTTTGGAAACACAAGATGTCATCATTCCAAAAACAGCAAAAAACATTACAATAAATATAGGGCGCATGCTCTAAATTTTTTAGTTAATAAATTATATGTGGTTTAGTAAAATAAAGAACAAATTAAGATTTTACGCTCTATGGATTGTATGTGCACTTAATTTGATCCAAATAATAATTTTACACTTTTGGGCTGAACGATTTCATATTTCTCAATCCAAGTTCTATGAAAAATGTTCATCGAAATGAATTGATTTTAATACCTTTACAAATCTCTCGTAAGAAATTTGCGTATAAGTTATACGTTTCAATCAGCCGAATAAAATATGCAAAAAGATACACACGTATTCTGTAAATATCAGGCGCAAAGTAAGTAAAAAGGCTTACGATTTGCAAGAAACAATTAGTAGAATGCACTTTTTAGTGAGTTTTTTGCATCTCTGACTGTGAATGTCGTTCTATTTTCCACGAATAAAAGGCATTCTGTCCTCAAAGTGTTCGATTTAGCTACAATCTGCCTTTAGGCTGATTTATTATTGAGCTCAGACCTAATTATCAATATGATGAGAATTTTATTTTCAATTCTACTGATCTGTTCTTTTCAGTTCATTTATGCCCAAACACGAGATTGCGATCCCGTCGTTTTAGAAGGCAGTAGTGTCAGTTGCATGCTTGGAATTGCACCTACGAGCGTCGTTGCTTTTAAATATGAAAATGCTAGTTGGCAACAAATTCCGATGCAAATAGATGAACGGGTACTGCTAGACATCAAAACACCTTATGGACCTGGCAACGACTGCCTGTACAAATCAATTGAAAATGTGGCTTGGGATGTTTTATTTTATGCCGATCCAAACACCTTCACGGGTGCAGATACCAATGTTACTTTCGATGTGGATGATGAACTAGCTTTTATGGCAAAGGATGTAGGAGAGCTCGCTCCCAATACGACTTGTCCTGGCGGTGTTTTCACCAATAGCAAATGCCAAGTCGTCGTAAGTGATCCCTTAGATAATAATTCCATTTTAGGCTATATTTACTTATTCGAACAAGATGGCAGTCTTTCACAAGACGCAGGTGTAGACTATGTGGACTATGCTTACGATGATTTTAATGGCGATTATTTCAATAACTACACCGTTTGCATTAATGCGACAATACCAGGAATAAATCCAGAAGACTCTCGTGTGACCACCAATCGATACAGCCAACATTTTTCTCAACGTTGGGTGAAAGATGAGATAAAAATCACAGCAGGAAATGCAAGTGGTATAGATATACTCGACCAGCATCAGTATTTCATCAATCTGAATGCTTGCAATCGCAATGAAGATACTTTCTCTGATGGAAAAGGTCCGATTATTGCCAACAAAGATGGCCCAGTGCGTGGCATCCGTTCCGTCATGGGCGCAAACAGTGGCTCTTTCACACAGCTCGACATTATATTTACGGAATGTCGTGTGGAAAATGAAATGTTTTATCGCCTGCATCCTGCCAATGGATTTTACGAAGCACTGGATTTGAATATAGATGCAATTGGAATGACGTTTTACAACAACCAAACGGTGGACGGAAACGGTGCGCTGATCCCCATTGCAATTGATGGCAACAAAGACAATAATGTCGTGAAAGAGGAGCCTAATGAATGGGAACTCATTATCGGTGCGCCTGGTGCGATTGCTTGCACTTACACTTACGAAACAGATGTGATATTGGGTACAGAAGATGAGTTTGATATGGGTTTGGTAGAAGGTTTCGTTGCTGCTTATCAGCGGGACTGGGGCATGTCAGAATCGCGAAAATGTACGGGGGATTCTATGTCTTATAATGCCAGTGGTTTTTGTTTTCGCAGCATAGTCTGCACGGACGATCGCTACGATTGGGCAAATTCGCCGAGTTGTCTGCCTGCCAATGTGAATTATTTCAGTCAAGTCAGGTACAATTATTTCCTTTCTCCTCAAACAACGACTTCCGAAGCGGCAAAGTACGCTAGTTTTGCCAAAAATCCACTGACGGCAATGGCGAGTATGCAAATCTGCTCTAATACCGCACCCACTTGCACAGACGGCATTCAAAATGGTGATGAAACAGCAGTGGATTGTGGTGGTTCTTGTCCTCCTTGTATGGCTTGTCCAGATGAAACAATCAATAGTGTACCCAGTACACCTGGCATCTATATCTACGAGAATAACAATTCGATCACTTCCAATGCAACGATAGAAGCCAATGTGGAAGCTCACTTTCAAGCAGAAGATTACATTCTTCTGACAAACGGATTCCATGCAAAAGGCAATGCTATTTTTAGAGCGCAAATCCTAAACTGTGCGATAAATACTGCGCCATTAATAGAAAATAGAAGCCAACTAGAATTTAAAGTACAAATACTACCCAATCCCATTCAATCCGATGTTGTTCGTCTGCAGCTTTATCTACCAGAGGCGGGCGATGTCTTACTACGGCTCTATGATTTGAATGGACGAAATGTCGGAAATACGCAACTGGAGCGCGCTATTCCGAAAGGCAATCATATATTGAACTATAATGCGCTTAATATTTCGGAAGGCTTGTATTTGCTAGAGGTGCAGAGTGCACAGCATCGGGTGGTGAAGAAGATTATGGTGGCAAATTGATTTGATACTTTTCATTCGCGAGCGCATACTATTTTCAATGGGATGCAGACGATTCTTTCATGTGTTTTCGAGCAAACACATGAAAGAAGAATCGTCTGTATCCAAAAAGATCATTCTAACAATCAAGTCTCTTCCCTCAAAGTACTCAAAAAAGCCACTAAATCCCTAATCTGTCGTTTTTCCAGAATACTCGCCATATTAGGCATACTAGAAGGAACGCTTTCGCGCTTTTCAATATTTGCTTTTTGCACTTCCTGCAGGGCTTCATCTGCTTTCAATTTCAAAACTTTTTCATTTTCGCTTTCAACGATGCCAGAAATCGTTTCCCCATTTTTCATTTTAAGCAGAACAACTTCGTAGCCCGCCGCATAGCGCGCACTCGGCGCAACAATAGATTCCAATAATTGCTCAATGGTCAAGCGATCTGCCACGCCCGCCAAACCTGGACCTGCATTGCCACCGTGTTCAAATACCGCATGGCAGCGTACGCATTGCGCGGCTTCGTTGCGATAGAAAATGTATCCGCCGCTTCGAGCATTTCCACCCACTAATGCCTCCCGATATAGATCAATAGGATTATTTTGATCTTTACTATTCTCATAACTTGCTAGTTGTGCTAACAAGTTTTCGTTTCCTTGCGCACTGATCGCTTCTAAAATGTCTAGGTGCACTTCGGGCACAACTTCTTGAGCCTTAATGTTCGATAAGGCATTTTCTAACAAATCAGTAGCAGCTTCTCCTTTGAGCGTCCCCAGTGCAGTATAAGCCGCTTGTTGTTCTTTGATCGTGCCACTTTGTAGTATGGTCTGAAATAAGGCCACTGCTTTGTTTTCCTCTAGTCCTGAATTGGGAACAATCTCTAAAGCCAATGCTCGAACTTCACTTTCTCGATCACTCAATGCTTTTTCTAGTGCTGCATTCAGATTATCGGCTTCCATATCCGCAATGGATTGCAAAGCCGCCATGCGTACCTCTTTATTGGGCGCAGTTTTGACTAAATTGAATAGACTTGGAGCAGTTTCTGTCATCTCAAATTTGGCAGCCGCTTTGGTGGCCGCCACCTGAATCGCGGGCTGCGCACTCTGCAACAATGTACCTACTAGAGCTTGCAATGCTTGTTTGATCGGAGCAGCTTCGCGCGTGTTTGTACCTCGATACCTTCCATCCACTCGATCAAAAACGGAAGGCTTTGCCCAAGTACTCAAAGCCGCCAAAGCCTCTGCTTTCATGTCATCTGGTGAATTGGCGCGCTCCACAAAAGCCAGCAAATTATTCATGTTTTCCTCTTTCCCTAAGCGCAAGTTGACATTGATCGCGCGTCGCAATAAGGCTTCGTTTGTAAATTTTGGATTGTTTAAAGTAGCCGCTAAAGCTGGAAAAGCGGTTTCTATGGAGTAATCGTCATTGATGCCTCGTGCCGCTTCCGTTACGATTAATTCGTCTTCATCTGCTAAAAAATGGGCGATTTCAGGACTTTGCATTCTACGCAAAGCCACCACCGCAGCAATGCGAACTGCCCTTGATTCATGATCTTTCAACCCACCTAATTTTTTGGCATCAGCCAGTCGAGCCAGCGCAATCATGCCAGCATGTCGCAACCAATTGTCTTCGTCTTCATTTTCTGCTAGCACTTGAATAATTGCATCGGTAGCTGCTTCGTATTCCATTCTGCCTAGCGCTTCCATCGCTAAAAGACGCAATCTGGGTGATTCATTCTTCAATAATGGCAGAATTCGTTCGGCGGCGGCTTTGTATCGAATATCGCCTAACATTTTAGCAGCTTGGGCAGCGATTTCCACATCTTGATCTTGTAGGAGATTCGCCAAGTCCTTTGCGTAGTTTGCATCTTTTCTACTCAATTGGCCAATACCCCAAATGGCATGAATACGCGCCAATTGATTCTCATTGGATTTGGCATTGGCTAATAAAATTTCGTAGCCCTTTGCTCCTCTTTTCACCAATTCAAATTGTGCTTTTTGACGAACGCGCATGTCTTGGTGTGCCAATAAATTGGCTAGTTCGCTTGCTTCTTTTACTCCAAAATCGGCTTGTATCAAAACTTTTGTAGCTTGACGAATATCGCTGCTCGCACCGTCTGGCACATCTAGTTTCCAGATGCGTCCTTCTCTCTTGGGATTCCAGCCGTCTTTCCAGTCTCCAAAATAAAGCGCGCCGTCTGGCCCAAAATCCAGGCCCGTGGGGAGCAGTCCTTTTGCGACGATTTGCGTTTTGTCCAAAGCAAAACCTGCGCCATCTGCTTTTAAGGTGAAAGCATGAATGGGGGAATTGGCGGGAGAACCACGAAACTCTGCTACGAAGAAGTGATTGTACCATTTCTCGCCCAGCGCAGTGCCTGGATTGTAAACAAAACCGGTTGGACCATTCACATAGTTGGTAATGGGTGGTAAGATGTAAGCAGCTTGTTCTTCCCAACGTGGAATGTGGAGTTTTTCATCCATCCAAACTTTGTAGCCATTGTTGTCGGGATCGGTGTATTTTCCAAATTGCCAGTTGGTGCGCCAACCGCAGTCCGAACCATTAATGAGATAGACCAGTCGCTCGCGTTCTCCTTGGTGGTCGCCGTCGTTGTCTTCTGTGATGAGATTGCCGTATTGATCGAAAGTGAATTCGTGGGTGTTGCGTAGTCCTGCGGAATAAATTTCAAAATTGCTGCCGTCCATTTCACAACGCGCAATGACCCCTTGATTGGGATATTTCCACTGCTTACCTTCTTTGTCTGTGACATTTGCACCAATATCGCCGATGCCCCACCAAAGTCGTCCGTCGGGACCAACAGTTGCGCCCGACAATCCGTGTCCACTGAAACCAATATGCACCCCAAAGCCTCTTGCAAGTGAATGGACTTCATCCGCAACACCGTCGCCGTCTTGATCTTCTGTACTCCAAAAATCGGGCGCACAAGTCACAAATACTTTCCCGTCGTGAAATTCCACGCCATTGGCAACATCCGTAATCTCTTCATTGAAATCCTTTAAATACAATTGCGCTCGATCGGCTACTCCATTGCCCGATTGATCTTCTACAAACCAAATCTGCTCCTTTTCTACCGCCAAATCCTTCCAATTGAGTACGCCGTCTTCATTCAAATCTTTCAGGGCTTTTTGCGATTCTTCATTATCATCCGTAAACGTACGATGCAAAAAATCGCGCCGATCTTCTATGGTTTGGAAAGAAATGGCATCGGTGATCCAGTTGCGATGTCCTCGAATATCAAATTCTGAATTTTCTTGTCGGTGCGCACTGGTATAAAAAATGCGTCCGTCGGGTGCAATGCTAATGGCAATCGGATCGTCCACCAAAGTATCGGATGCCCACAAGGAAAGCTCTAAATCTTCCGCTAGTTCTACAGCAACTTCTTCTCTGATTTGATTTGCCAAGGATTCGGCACGATCCGCATCTAGGCTAATGGCTTCAATTTCTACTTTGGGTTCGCTGGATTGTTCTATTTTTTCTTGGCAAGCAGCGGCAAATAGTAATAGCGCTAACAGTAGATAGTTCGTTCGTTTCATCGTTTTGAATTGTGTGTTGTGATGAGTACTGTAATTGGAGCGTAAAAATGAGACTTTGTGCAAAAAGGAGTGGTCGAGGAGTCACTTAAGTTGATTAATCCAAATATATAAAGTTTTTGCTAATTCTCAATTTTTATACGATGAACGAAGTAAATTTTTGAGTCGTCAGGAATTTTCATTTTAACCTTGCATATCATTCATTACTTGCTCGCACTTGAATGTACTCAGGCAGGATTTATCATTACTAGATGAATTCGATTTGCATACTCTATAAGCTAAGTTTGTTTTAATCTTGAGAAGCGAGAAATTCCTTAGAATTTCGAGCTTCAAAAAACCCATTTGCCGCCGTCGAAGACGGCGGTAAAAAAGGGATGAGGGAGAAAAAAGGGTTTTTCTAAAACCCTTTTTTCTCCCTTAAACTCCCCTATTTGAAATGCAAAGAAACTTAGTTTATACTATACTCAATACACTGTAAACTAAGTTTGTTTTAATCTTGAGAAGCGAGAAATTCCTTAGAATTTCGAGCTTCAAAAA
>JBCCRX010000295.1:0-8655 GCA_039201015.1 Bacteroidota bacterium
CTCTGAGACTAGTTCTTCTAAACTTACCATTTCTATCTGGAATTGATCGCTCATTGCCACTACTTATTAGATTGATACTCCTTAATCTTATAACATAAATCATCGTGAATTTTAATATTTTTCGACACACCCATTTTAGGAATTTTGCTTAAAGGTGGATCATCGATTAAGGTACTTAAATGTGATGAAACTAAAAAATGTTTAAATCCAACCGAGCATGACAAAACTATTGAAGTTGAAAATAGCTTTGAATCAAAAGTAGATGCTTATTTCCAAAAGTTTGAAAAGGCCCTTAAAGACGATGAAGAGCTAGAAGATTCTGGACAGAATTTCTTAGCAAAATCAGGAATCCCTGCTTACAGGATCTATGACGGATTATGTCAGTATACAGCAGGAGATCCTAGATTTGTAAAAGGTCAACTTGTTAAGCATGTTGCTTGGAATATTTTGTATAACTATTTAAGCGATATGTTGCGTGAAGTAACAGATGCCACAAATAATTTAAAAATTGCATCAACTCAACTCAAAGATTTTAAGAAGTCCTTACGTAACGCAAAAATGAGTTTGAGTAAGCTAGAGCAAAATAATCTCAGCAGAGAAAAAGTCGTAATGACTTTAATTAAAAATGCCAAGTTATTAGAAGAATCAATGGCAAAAGATACATCAAATATATTTTCAAATATTTAGAGGTAAAAATGGATTTTGATATATACACAGTTGGAGCAGGGTTCTTTTTAGAAAAGATTTTAAATGCAATAAGGTTCATTATCGGTGATGGTGGCTTTGTAACAGCACTAAAAACTGTAGCACTTGGCTCTTTAACACTTGTTTCATCTAGAATGGCACAAGGTAGTCATTTTAGAGATACATATACTTATTTGGTATCTTTAATACTTGTAATATCGGTGTTTATGTCAGGGACTGCAACGGTTAGAACTCATGATCATTTGCGTGATTCATATGGCGGACTTCCTGCTGTTCGGGTAGTCAAAGGAGTACCTTGGGGGCTTGCATTTTTTGGATCACTTGCATCTGGTCTGGGATATACAATATCTGAAAAATTTGAAGATGGTTTTGGTGCTGTTTTTGCAAATCCTACTTACGGAAAAACTGGAATGATGTTTGGAAGCAAAATTGTTGAAGATGCAAATGACTACAAAATTAATGATCCACAAATAACTAAGTTAGTTGGAGATTTCTACAAAGCTTGTATTGTTCCTGATGTAAGAATGGGAATGGGTAGAAAAAATGGCTATACCATAAGGGACTTGGCAAAAGCAGACGATATTTTAGGGTTCTTGAAAAGCAGATCTTCAAAAGTAAGAAGGATGCAGTTTGTAGGAACAATCTCAAAAGTTACAAATAATGGATTCTTGGGCACATCCTCAGTTGAGGAAAATAAAATATCTGAGTATGTTACATGCAAACAAGCGGCACATTATATTTCAGATATGCTAGACTATGAAATAAAACAAAATATGCCGATACTTGCATCTAGTTTCTTCTCAGTGTTTTTCCCAAATAAAGGAACAGCAGATCATAATGCAGTCTTTGAATCAGTGCTTGCTGATAGCTATGGTCTTTTTGTAAAAAATAGTAAAGATGCAAAAGATCTACTTACTCAAAGCGTAATGATTAATTCACTCAAAAACGCAGTTAGTATAAATAGCTCTTACAGCTCTGTTGCAACGAACAAATTAACTCAGTCTGCGTATTATTCAATTGCACAATTAGGTCAACGATATGTGCCACTACTACTTGGAATTCTAGAAGCACTAGTTTATGGAAGCTTCCCACTGGTGCTAATTTTAGCATTTACGCCATTTGCAGTTCAGTTCCTAAAAAACTATGCGAAATCTTTCATATATTTACAATTATGGCAACCAACATATGTAATAATATTTTGCCTAGCTAGTTACTGGGGGCAATTCCAATCAGTAGACAACTTGACTTATATTTCACATAAAAAAATATCAACAGTATCTGCTGAGATGTCAATGATAGCTGGTTACATGTTAATGCTTGTACCCGTGCTTGCAGGCATGATATTATCAGGTTTAGGGTCAAGTATTGGGAGCTTAGCAACGTCAATGTTTCATATACCACAAAATGCAGCAATGCAGTCAGCAGAAGCATCAGTTAAAGGAAACTACAATATCGGTAATACAAGCGTTGATAACCATTCATACGGAAACACATCAGCTAATAAATTTGATGATAGCCATAGCATGAAAACAGGACTTGTAGAACACGTAACAGGATCAGGTGTTAAAGTTACGAAATATGCAGATGGCTCATCAACAATGCAGATTCCAACTCATCAAATGGGCGGATTAGCAGAAGCAGAAACGCAAAAACGTACAGGTCAAGCATTCAATGATATAAAAAGTAAAGCACAAAACGAAACTGAGAGATGGGGAACAAGCGCCGTTGAACATACTTCAGCAGCATTATCTAAATTACTTGGTTACGATAAATCAGCAAATCTTAATACTCATGCTGGGACGGATTGGAGAAACACAATGAGTAGTTCAGAAAAAGAAGCGTATGATAACATAGAAAGCACTACAGATGCACTATCTAAAAGATGGGGGCTTGATAAAAGTTCTGCTATGAGATTAGCTGTTGCAGCATCAGCAGGTATTGGCATTCCTAAGGGGCTAAAATTTATCTCAGCAGGTATTAGTGCTACTGGGGAAGTGTCAAAGCGTCAATCTGAACAAAATGCTTACAATGATGCAGTGAACATCGCAGAAGATAAAAAGTTATCCAAAAGCTTTGATGTGTTCAGTAACTTTGCAAGAAGTCAAAATTTTGGAACGCAGAAAGGCTTAAATCAAAATGCCATTAATTCAATTAAAGAAGATTTTGGCAAAGGATATACAGCATCTTTAAATTACGGCAAATCAGTTGAGAATTTAAATAGTATTCAGGAGCAAGAATCATATTTCAAAGAAATGTCGCTAAATACTAGAACTAGCCTGAATTATCCACTTGGAGAATGGGGTAAAAATAAATTTGGTGAGGAGCAATTTGCAACACTCTTAAAATCAAGTCCTGCTAAAGCACAAGGATTAGTAGCACAATTTGTGCAAGAAAATAGGGCAACATTATTTACACCTAGCAAGCCAAGTTATACGCGTAAGAGTAATCAAGAAATAGCTAATCAGTTTGCTCAGGAACATAGAACTAACGAGGATAAAGGACATCAATTTGCTACCAAAACAATGAATGAGGAAGCAACGAAAGAAGAAAGTAAGTTAAAAGACTTAAAACAACAAATGGAAAACCGAGTAGGACTAAGAGATATGGTTATAAGGCAAGTAAAGTTACAAGGAAAAGAACGAATTGAACATTATGACGATAATATTAGAAAACATAAACGATTGATTCAAAACGAGCGAGAGAAGCAAACAGATAGGTATGATAACATGAAAGATGAGATTAATGATAAAAGAGGTACACCTACGGAAGGTAAAGCATGGAGAGAGACAAAAAAGTCCATAAACAAAGGGGCAAGAATGGCGAACGAAGCAGTGAGATCCTTAACAGGAGATCCAATAACAAGATTTAAACGAGAAAAAGCTGTTTGGGACGCAACAAAAGGATTCAAAGAAGATGAATGACAAATCAACCATTAATAAGAGGTACAATCATGGCTGAAAGTGAATTTGATCGCAAAATAGGTAAGATTTTTGAAACAATATTTGGTACATCAAAGAAATCAAAAAACACTAAGGATAATAATAGGCAACGGCAAACACAAATTGTATTAATATTGATTTTTGGTTTTATGACTTTTGTGGCATTGCAACTTTTGGGGGAAGTAAGTTTATTGATCATTCCTATAGGAGTATTGTTTTACAAATACCTAGCAAGTTCTGGGGGTGCAAACACACAATCTTTAAGAGAAAATACAGAAGATGAAAAGTATCATCAATCCTCAATAATGGATGATGAAACTAGATTAAAAGATGATGATATTGATTTTACACATAATGACGATGACATGCATAAAGATGATCCATCTCTTATAAAAGCTGATTATGATCCAATATCTCAATCTATTTATGGAGATCCGTTTGATGATTCAAAAAAATAAAAACAAAGATTATGAAAAAAACACTTAAGAAAACAAAAATAACTAAAACAAATTTTAAGAAGTCATATCTAATATATGGTTCACTAGCTGCCTTAGTAATAGGCATAGCTATTGCCTTCACTTTGCTAAGTAGAAGTGATTGCTACAAGATTCGTCAATTCCAAAGCAATCTTGATGCATATAGTAAGGAGCTTTTGTTGAATGGTGAGAACGCAGAGTTATCAATAGCACCACAAAATAGCTCTGAAGCAGAAAGATTTTTCATGAAGAAATTTTATCGGAAGAACTATAAGCAACTAGTCAATTATTTAGAACATTTAAAAGCAAAATGCGATCCGATTAGATCTACACATTATTCAAAAGGTGCGTTTGTAGTGTGTAAGTATAGGGATAGTTTTCTATCATCATTACTTAAATTTGATTTAAAGAATATGAAATCACCTAGAACATTTTCTGTATTGATTAGACTGGAAAAAGATCAGACGGCAGCAGATGTAATAGTTGATATATATAGATATAAGAAAGAATTAATAACAAAATGAGTAAAGTTATGACCAAGAAAAATACACCAACAACAGATATTACGGTAATTTACAATAATGTTTTAAATATTTTGCGTGAGGCTAAAAGAAACTCTTACCGTGCAATAAATACACAAATGGTAAAAGCGTATTGGGAGATTGGCAAAACCATTGTTGAAGAGGAACAAAAGGGAAAAGAGCGTGCTGAGTATGGAGATTATTTAGTAAAAAAACTATCTCAAAGATTAACAAAGGATGTTGGTAAAGGTTTTAGCGAATCTAATATATGGTTCATGAGACAATTTTATCTTGTTTTTCCAATTCTCGACGCAGTGCGTGGAGAATTGACATGGACTCACTACCGATTGCTAATTAGGGTCAAAAATAAGAATGCAAGAGAGTACTATTTAAATGAATCAATAGAGCAAAACTGGAGTACGCGAGCTTTAGAGAGACAAATTCATACTCTTTATTACGAAAGAATTTTAGCAAGCAAGAACGATAAAGATGTAAGAAAAGAAGCAGAAGAAAAAACTAAGCCTTTAGCTGAAAGACCTGAGGAGTTTATCAAAGATCCTTACATCATGGAATTTTTAGGAATATCTGATAGCACAAAACATATTGAAAAAGATATCGAACAGGGGTTAATAGATAAGTTGCAACAGTTTCTGCTTGAGCTTGGGAAGGGCTTTTCTTTTGTGTCTCGTCAGAAGAGAATAAGTTTTAGTAAGAGCTACTTTAGAATCGATTTAGTCTTTTACAATTATATCTTAAAATGTTTCGTTCTGATTGACCTAAAAATAGGGACTCTAACCCATCAAGACATTGGTCAAATGCAGATGTACGTCAATTATTATGATAGAGAGTTACTGAACAAAGGAGATAATAAGACAATAGGTTTGGTTTTGTGTGCTGACAAAGATGATGCGGTAGTGAAATACACATTACCTAAGGGTACAAAAAATATTTTTGCATCAAAATATCATACATGTCTACCCACAGAAGAGGAATTAAAACGAGAATTAGAACGTGAAAAAGAGTTAATCGAACGAGAAAAAAGATTAGCACAAAACAATAAACAAGAATCACATGAATAAAAGAAAACTTAAAAAAGCTAGGAAACCTAAAACGATCACTTTAGAGCCGTCCTTTTGGGGTGTATTCAAGCCGTCGTCATCTGGTAATACAGGTTTTGATGTTGTACGAATATTTGCACTGATGTTGTTTGTGGTGTTAGGAGTGCTGATGATCAGGGAAAATGATTTTCTTAAGATCAGATATTTCAGGAGCAATGAAGATCGATTAGGTTTGGATTTAATTACAAAAAATAAAATATTACAAGATGAAGATAAAAACCATTTCATCAAGAAGCACGTCAGTATAGATGGACAAATGTTTTTAAAGAAGAAATTTCCTATTGGCAGTGATTACAAAGCAGCAATTGAGTATCTAAAAAATTTAGAAGTTAGTTGTTCTTCTATTCAAGCAACACAAAAAGCTTCTTTTGTTGCGTGTCAGTATACAAGTACTCGTTTAAGCTCTTTGTTTAATCTGGATTTGAAGGAATTATTTAAGTTTAATCGGAGATTTTTGGTTTTACTAAAAATAAATAGAGAAAATCAGCTTCAGGATATAATTGTTGAGGTTCATCAGGAAGCAAAAGAAAAGCAAAGACGTAAACGTAATTTGCCTTTGAAGAACACAAATATTAACGAAAAGTTTAAGCTTGATAGTAAGACAGCAATATCTAAACGTGCTGATGCAGTAGATGAGATCATACGCAAGAAAACAAAGCCTCAGAAAATAACACCTCAAAGCAAGGAATTATCAAAAATAAAATCAAAAGATGGTTCTGTTGAATTATCTGTAGACAAATTAAGTGTGCTTCCAGCTACCGAAGAAAGCATGCCAGAAATTGATGTGGTAGGTGGTGTTGAAATTCACTTAGACAAGCCTAGGAAGAAGAAATTAACAAACGAGGCTAGCAAATGAGTACAAAACTTAAGTTATTGGGTTTAACAATTTGTGTCACACTACCCTTTGTTGTTAATGCTGATGTGTTTGGCGCAGGAAATCTGGAAATAGGCAAGGAGTGGTGGGCATCACAGGTCAAAGCAGTATATTCATCTGCAGAAGCTCAAGCAAAAATTTTTAGTGGAGCAAAAAAGCAATATGAAGCTCAAAAGGAATGGCTTGAGAAAGCGGCAAAAGGTGGTGATGGACAAGCTGGTTGGTATTTAGCAAAACTTTTCTATAGAGAAAAAGATAATGAAGGTGCTAAACATTGGTTAAAGTTATCAGCAAGTAGAGGATTCTTAAAGTCTTTTGCTGAATTAGGAACAATTTTTGAAGGAGAAGGCAATATTGCACAGGCGAGAAAATGGTTTAAGCAAGGAGCAAAAAACGGAAATTTAAGCTGTCAATATAAGCTTGCGGTACTGCTCGAGCGTGAAGCAGAAATAGAAGAGGCAAAGAAGTGGTATTTAAGTGCTGCTCAAGATAATTATGTACCAGCACAATTGGGTTTAAGTGTGTTGTTATACAAGGAAGGAAAGCATGAAGAGGGCAAGAAATGGGGTACAAAAGCTGCAAATCAAGGTAACCCACAAGTACAGTATGGATTTGGAGCGTTGTTACATTCAGTTGGCAATTTAGATTATGCCAAATATTGGTATTTGAAAGCAGCAGAGCAAAATGATAAAGTTTCTCAATATGTTCTAGGGTCAATTTTTGATAAGGAAGGCAACGTTGAAGAAGCAAAAAGGTGGTACGAGAAAGCGGCCAATCAAGGCTATATTAACGCACAAAATAATTTAGCTGCACTGTTTGAGATTCAGGGCGATATCAAACAAGCAAGAAAGTGGTATTTAAAAGGTGCTGTATTGGGTCATAAAATAGCTCAGTACAATTTGGGTGTTTTATTGCTTAATCATGAAAAAAATAGAGATGAAGTTAAAGCTTGGTTTCAAGCATCCGCAAATCAAAATTATCCTATTGCACAAAGCAGATTGGGTGCGATGTTATATGAAGAAGATAATCTTAATGAAGCAAGAAAGTGGTGGTTAAAAGCCCTACATTAAACTAGCAAGTGCAACATATTAGTTTATTATTATTAATAAGTAATTGGTAAATTTAATATGGATCAGAAGATGACAAATCATTTACAAAAATCAGAGAGGATACAAATAGAAACATTGCTAAAAATAGGAATGAGTATTAGCAAAATATCTTCTCATTTAGGAAGAGATAGAAGAACCATATATAGAGAGATTGATAGAAGTAATGCTGACTCTGATATTTATGAGGCAGAAATATATCACAAAGCAGCAAGATCAAATATGTGTAGAGAAATATCAAGAAGTCCATCGTTAGAAGTAATATGCTTGATAGAAGAAAAGCTCCTTAATGAGCAATGGAGTCCAGAACAAATCAGTAATTGGTTAAAACTAAATGGCTATGAATCAGTCAGTCATACATGGATTTATAAACATATCAAACGGAACAAAGCTGAAGGTGGAGAACTATTTTATCATTTACGCAGACGCTCATATGTAAAAGGTCATAAACCTTATAAAGGAAGTATTATAGATCGTGTCAGTATTGAAGAAAGACCAAGCATAGTAAATGCTAGAAAAAGACTTGGTGATTATGAATTAGATCTTATTATAGGATCAAAAAATAAAGGTGCTATTTTAAGTATTATTGATAGAAAAAGCAGATTTTGTATTCTTGAAAAACTAGATAGCAAATCTTCTGAAGAAGTCTCAACAAAAACAATAAAAGCTTTACATTCCTCTGCTAAGCAAAACTTTACTATTACTACTGATAACGGTACAGAGTTTGCAGATCACAAAACTATAGCAAAAAAATTGGGTATTGATTATTATTTTGCTCATCCTTATGCTTCCTTTGAAAGAGGGAGCATTGAGCATTTAAATGGTTTAGTAAGACAATATATTCCTAAAGGAACTGAATTTAGCACTATTGATTCTAAGTGCATTAAGAATATTCAACATAAGTTGAATAATCGTC
>JBCCRX010000296.1:0-8604 GCA_039201015.1 Bacteroidota bacterium
ATTATGTCTTATTCAGTTGTTATTTATTAATCAGAAAAATATTCAAACTTGAAATTTTTTATTTTTTCGCTCTGTCCAAAGGTATACTTGAAATTTTTCTGCGAAAAATTTCAATTACGTATATGGTTGCTACTGTAAATGTATTTTTTCAAAATCAATTTCAGCGAAACGTCAGTAAACATGAATTTTACTCCTAAATTTTCTGATCCTGCTTTGTAACATTTTCTGATTCGAGTGAGTATAAAAGCCCATTAAGAGGAAGCTATTTAAAAGACATATTAGGGTTCATAACATATTAAGAATTAACATCTTGTAAGTATTTGTAATATCTTCACCATTTCCTAATTAATATATACCGCTTCCTTATTTGAGATAGAATTGTCGTATTTAAAAAAGGAGTTTTGGCTAATTTTATAATCGCAAATGCCAATTGTATCATTTTGATGAAAGTACAATTTAAATCGTTTACCAGTTTTCAGAGCAAAAAAGGAAAATTTAAGCACCATTCACAAAAGCGTTAAAATTATTCATTATTGGAAATAAGTTTACCATCCTACAAATAGTTTGACAGTCTTTAGTTGGCAGTCCAGTCGTTTTTATTAGGCTATCCTGCCCTTATCCGTTTGTGAATAAGAAAAAATACAACAATTTGAACTGATTCGTTCTTTTTATGAACGGGCAAATTGATGTTCCGCTTCTCTGTGTCAATACAGCAACCAATTCCTTTTTACTCTCAGGACATAGTAAATAGATTGCTTTATAATCTATTAACTTCTGAGCAGTATGAATTTTAAAGAATTCGACCATTCAACAGCACTATCTCATTTAGTTTCTCAGTATGAAACAACGACCAAAAACGGCGATCCTGCTTTTTTTGAAGAAGATTCTTTTCACCGTTTAGTGGACTATTATGAAAAAGAAGGTAAAAGCAAGCGTGCCTTAGAAACGATAGATCACGCCATCCACTGCCATCAGTTTTCTGGAAACCTCTATCTGCGAAAAGCTCTGTTACTAATTCAAGCGAATAGAGGGGAGCAAGCTTTAGACGTATTAGAGGAAGCAGAAATCATCACTCCTAACGAACTAGAAATCAGTATTTTACAGGCAAAAGCCTTTCTTTCTCTTGGGCAGCATATAGAAGCACTTTCTTTACTAGAATTGCTGAAAGAGCAGTACGATTGCAGCGAAATTTATCTGCAAGAAGCTCTGATTTACGAAGATTTGGAGCAGTTTGATAATATGTTCGATGCTTTGGCTGCTATTCTTTATCAACAACCTACCCATGCGGTCGCGCTAGAAAAACTTTGGTTTTGCACAGAAATGTCAAGGCGATACGAAGAAAGTACGAGGCTTTACGATCATCTGCTGGAGAAAGACGCCTATTCTTCCAAAGCATGGCACAATTTAGGGCAGGCTTATGCCTACCTAGGCAATTACGAAGCCGCCATAGAGGCTTATGAATACGCTTACTTGATCGACGAAGATTTTGAATTTGCGTGTAGGGATCGAGCAGAGATTTGCTATGAATTAAAGTATTACAAAGAAGCTTTGCGCTCTTACGAAGAAATACTGGGCTTATTTGAACCCGATGCTGATCTTTATCTCAAAGCGGCACAATGCCATTATCACCTCAAGCAGATTCGACAAGCCAAAAATTATTTAGCACAAGCAGCACTCCTAGAGTCCATGCAGGAAGATGAAGTCCTTTACTATATTGGGCTTTGCTATGCAGCGGAGAAAGACTGGAACCTAGCGATAGAGTTCTACAAAAAAGCAATTCAAGTTGACGAGTATAAAGAAGAATACTTTTTATCCCTTGCACAAAGTTATTGGGCAAAAGCCGACTACAAATCAGCAGGACGCTATTTTCAAAAAGCCATAGACACCGCCCCAGAGACAGCGATGTATTGGTTTCATTACGCGCAGTTTTTAATTGAGCGTGGAGAAATAAAATTGGCTTTTGAACTCCTAGAAGAAGCAGAATTTTATACCGTTGATACAGAGGTTGCGCTTTGCAAAGTCGCTTGCCTGCTGTTGACGGAAAGAAGAGACGAAGCCTTTCAGCTTTTTCACGATACATTGGAAGAAGATACCCAATCTTATCATTTTTTGTATAATTTGATGCCAAGTCTCAAAGAAGATTCTATTGTGAAAGCTATTGTTTCATTTCACAATTTTTGAGGAAAATATATCTAAGATTTCATAAAGTGTCCGTCCCACCGACACCGAAAGTCACTTCACCTTCATGGAGTGGCTTTCTTGTTTTTTGAGCTTTTTAGCCTTTTACCACTTGATGCTTTCCGATATAATCAGGATCAATCAGCACCCCCAAGCCCGCACCCTTTGGCACTTTCACTTTTCCGTCTTGGATGCGCATATCAGAAGTCGGAAAAGATAGTGGTAACTCTTTGTTGAAACCCTTAAATTCATGATAAGGACCTGCATTGGGAAGTGCCGAAACAAAGTGCATCATATACAAATAGCCTAGACCAGAACCCGAAATATGTGGCGTACAAACTTTCCCTTTGGCATCTGCCATTCGTGCAACCTTCATAGCGCGAATCATGCCGCCAAAATAGAAAATATCGGGCTGTAAAATATCCAAAGCCTCATTTTCGATCAGCCATTGGAAAGTGCGCATACTCGGTTCTTGTTCGCCACCTGCAACTGGAACTTTTAGGGCATCCGTCACGGCTTTGGTTTCTTCGTACCAATCAAAAGGAACGGGTTCTTCGTAGAAATCATATTGATATTCCTGCATAATTCGACCGATGTGAATGGCTTCTTCCACATCATAGCTGCCATTGGAATCGGCATAAATGGTCATTTCATCGCCAAAGGTTTTGCGCACTAGTGGAATCAGCTTTTCTGAGCGATCTGCAGGGAAATCCTTATTCTTACTCATCCGCCCGCCCACTTTGAATTTCAAGGCTTTGGCTTGTGTCCTTTCCACTTGTTCTTTAATTAAGGCAATAGACGCTTCCGCCGATTTTCCTCTGAAATTATTGGCTCTATAGACCGCGATTTCTTCGTGATGAATATCACCGATCAATGCACCGATTGGTCGGTTCGCAATTTTACCAAGCAAATCCAGAACCGCAAATTCAAGGGTCGCAAGCGGCACCCAAAGCGCGAGATTTTGAAGTTTATAATTGCTTTTATAGACATAGACTTCCTCCAGCAAAGCTTCCCAATCCCTAGCATCTTTTCCCATGAAAAATGGCTGAATGCGTTTAGTAAAAATGGGATAAAGGTGGATCATTTTGTCGTTATTACTGACTGCAATGCCTTCCGCGCCATCTGTTGAAGTGACTCTACAGATAAAGTTGTCTTTGAAGCGAAGGAGTTCTACACGATCTAACACTACTGGATCAGGAAAGAGTGCTCTTTTTAAAACGGGCTGAGCAAGTGCAACTCGAACTGCGTCATCAGAAGAATTGCTGTTCCCCCTATTATTGTATCCATTTGATTTACAGGCTACTGCGCTGGCAGCGATACCTAGCGTAGCAGTTTTGAAGAAATTTCTTCGTGTATTTTTAGTAAGCATTTAATCTATGTCTATATGTACTAGTCTATCTTCGTATTCTCTTTCTTAAAATAGTCTCATCTGATTGGATACGTTCTTTTCTTTTTTCAAGACTGCTTCAAATGCTTTCCACTCCTCTGATAGTTCTTCTTCTAATCGAACTAAATCATAGGCTTTTTGAACATCAATCCTCATCAGAATATCTTTTGTAATTGGTCGTTTGGCATCAGGAAAAATAATTGATTTCAGAAAATTTTGTACCATCAAACTATTCAGTATTTTTTGTACAATCTGCGCTTTTTCTAAAGTATCAAATCCTATAAAATAACACGTATCGTCAAGCATTAAAGGTTTCTCATTTTCTGGCAAGACTAAAGAGAATGTTGTCCGCTTGTACATGCCTGAAATAGCTACTTTGTATTTGGCAAATGAATAATCTCCAATCCCAAAAATTGAAAAAGGCGGCTTTCCTTTATAAATGGAGGATTTTCTTTTATCGAAATATGCTCTATTGGAATCTAAATATTCATAGGTCTTTGGCAGTTCTCTCTTGATATAACTGGTATCTTGCCCTATTTTCTTCTGCGTGACAATTGTTGTTTTTCGGTACTTATCCACTACCTCATGTTTTAAATCAGAGCTTTTTAATATACCAAATAACAATTTTTTTTCAGGAGCGACCTCTTGCTTAAACCCATTGATGTAATGACCATTGAAACGATCCAATTCCATTATTTTGGAACAGTCATGTTTCATGCCTTGCCGCCAAATAAAAGGACTTTTTCCGTCAATATGCTTTACTTTTTGGTAATCTGTGGTTGAGTAAACAAAGTTATTTTCTGCCCAACCAAATTCTGTTTTGTATTCTTTGGAGTAAAAATCAATTGCTCTACATGTCAATTCAGGTGTTGAATTAAATGTGGCTAAAAACAAGCAAGCATCAACGGAAACATTAAACTCTTTTTTTGCATCAATATTTAATTGTTGAATACTTCCTACATGATGCTTCCGTTTTTTTTGGTCAAAAATAATATTCTTTACAACCGAGTTTTTGACCAAAAAGGCAAATGTTCCGTCGTTTTGGTCAAAATGATTTAATAGTTGTATGCTTATGTATTCTGCTATGTCAAAATTCCCTTTTCCCGTTATTGCATCAATTCCATTGTGCTTTTTAAAATTAGATTTTCTAGGTAAGTTTTTAGAATTAAGTGTTCCCAATTCTGAATTGGTGACCCAAGGTGGATTTCCAATAATCAACAGCTTCAAGCGTCGGCTCTCTTTTGCTACCGATGCTAAATTGAAGTTGAAAATGTCGGCATGTTTAATCTCTATTTGAGCTTTATTAATAGATTTATTTTTTAAGTAGAGTTCAAGAATGCCAAACTTGGTTTCCCATACATAAGGTCTATAAATCTCAATGCCAATCACTTTTTTTAGTGTTCTAAAATGTTGAAGCGCAGCAATGACAAATCTACCTTTTCCGCAGCTTGGTTCAATCATAAATTCTGGTGAACATCCTCTTTCAGTCAAATGCTTGACTACTTTATTGGCTAAATCTTCATTTGTTTGAAAATCTCCATAAGCTCGCCTGTTGGGTTCTTCCAATGTATCTGTGAGGTGCTTTATTCCATTTTTAAATTCGGCTAGCTCTTCTGAATTATAAAAAAAGAATTGAATACCGCAGAGTTCTTCCAAAAAGCTATTTGCATTTTCAAGACTATTGAACTTCTTCCAATTAGCTTTGAAAAAGTCCATTAAATAAGGCGATATATTAGCTTCAAATATCATCATCTCCCTACTTTATCAATTAGTTTTGAGATTCCCTCAACGCTTTCTGCTAACCTAACAATTCGACCATACTGAAGCCTCCACTGTAAAGCATTGGATATGGTTAAATAACCTTGTTTAGGCATATCATTGAGAATTTTTTCTGCGATCAAATTAAGGCTTATATTATCAGCAGGAATATTTTTATCGTTTAGGTAGGCTGCAATATCTTCTTGATTAGCACCGTCTTCAATCATCTGACGAATCCTATAAGTTGTCGTATAATCCGCAGTTCTTTCTTTCTCCAAAAAAGTACAACTCACAAAATTCAAAATTGCTTCTTTATTCAGATTATTGTCGGTTTTATCATAGACAAATACAAGCAAATTGTACCCTAAACCAAATATTTTCTGTTTCGCATCTTTGAAAGGACAAGACGATTGCGGTTGTCTTACAGAAGTTACTTTTATGTCTGTATTGATGTGTTTGTCAGGTAAGTCTATTCCTTTGGCAGATGAACCTTTCTCATAGATATAGTACTCCTCAAGATAAGTCTGAAACTTATGCTCAATGTATGTTCCTACTGCCTTACCATCCGTTACGCCAAATAAATCTTTATTGCTATATTTTGATTCAGATGTACAAAATTCTTTTGCTGCTTTTTTTAGTTTAGTTATGGTTAATTTTGACTTCATTAATTGCAATTCGTTTTACTCGTAAAGTTAAGCCTTTCTTCTTGTTTTTTCATGAAGCAGAACGAAGATTGAGCTTTTTTAGCGCACACTCAATTGCTCTTTCCGCTTCAAACTCGACAAATACTCCACCAAATTCACCAAGTCTTCTTGTGACATTGCCGAGTGCAAGCCAGCCGTCATCAGAGATTGGTCTAGTGCTTCTCTGCTGGCAATATTGTCTTTTGGAATGATAGTAGAAATGCCACCCATCATCTTCAAGGTCAACTCCGTTTCGGTTTCGCTGCTGATGTAGCCATTGTAAAAACCGCCGTCTTTGGTTTTGACGAGATAGCCTTCGTAGCCAAAATTAATACCTGCACTTGGATAAAATATAGCTTCATAAATGGCTTGCTTAGCGAGTTTAGAGCCAATCTCGGAAAGTGCTGGACCAAACTCTATCCCCTCACCTTCCACTTGATGACAATTAGCGCAAAAGGTTTGAAAAGTATTTTTACCCAAAGCAACATCGCCTTTCATTGCTACCAGTTTTTTTAGGGGCGGTAGTGCTGCCTCTTCGCCTCTCAACTCCTTCAAAACCTTAAATCCAGCCGCTTTTACCTCTGGTGGCCAACAATTGATGAGACGCAAAGCAACGCCTTCTTTCAAAACTGTACTCAATTCATCTTCCTCAATCAAGGAAGCCAAAGTATATTGTCCTTTCCAACTATTGGCAAGGCTCGTAGCGGCCCATTGTCGTTCCATAATAGGGCGTGATTCGTCATTCATTACTGTCTTTAGCAAGTCCATATTATTTTTATCTTCCGAACGCCCCATTAGAGGGATTATCATTTCTTTCTCGGTCGTACTCAAAGCTTCGTAGTGATCTACCAACTCTGATTTATTGCTCACTTCGATTAACGTCTTGATCGCCTCGAACCCCATGTCTTTGTCTTCTTGCTCCAAAGCCATTTTGATCAAAGCGGCAGCTTGGTCTTTTAGATTCATACTCCGAATCGCATCCAACCATTCTTTCGTGCCTTCGATGGTAGGTAGAATACGCTGCACAACGGCGCGCGCCTGTGGCATCTTCTGAGCATAGTTGGGACTTAAATTGCTCAAAATATAGACATTCATCTTCTCTTGATGCGGATGATTACCTTCCAGAAGTGCTGCTAGATAAGCATCTTTATCCACTGCGGGATGAAAATGTAAAGCTCGGAAGTAGCGCGCCAAATCAACCTCATTCAGTGATTGATCTTTTAAAATTTCTGCAATCATTGCTACCGTTTTTGGACTGCGCATCCGCCAGACAATATCTCTATTCTCTGCACTATTCCAATCTTCCCCAACGGCATCTAACCAAGTCTGGAAATATAAATCTGCCTGTAAATCCGCACCAATGCCGAGGGCTTCTAAATACCAGCGGTCTTTTCCGTCGTATTTTTGCGCCAATTGCGTCCAAATTTTTGCTGCTTTTTGGCTATTCTCGTAGCGAAGCAATAGCGCCGTTTCTCTCAACAGAGCTGCTTTATCGGAAGTCATACTCTCGGATAAATACGCTAATAAATTATCGCTATCTAAATACTGCGCTGCACGCAGCGCCGCCAACTGAATATCAGTGTTTTCATCTTTCAAAGCCTTTTTGATGTATTTTTTATCAATTCGACTGAGCAGCCAAAAAGCCCTTGCCCGATAATGTTCCGCTCCATTTTTATACAAATCCAGCAATACATCTTCTGCCGCTGCACCCCATTCGTTCAGCTTCATCCAAGCCAAATAACGGGTCGCCAAGTTGGGATTTTTTAGTGCTTCAACAGCATTTTCAGGTGTTGAGAGGTCTAATTTTGGTACTTGATAAGTATCGGTATCAGGCGCAATACGATAGATGCGCCCTTTCTCCACATCTCCCATTTTGTGTCCGCCCACACCTGGATCGTACCAATCTGCTACAAAAATAGAACCATCCGAAGCCACACAAATATCCGAAGGTCTAAACCAAGGGTCTTTGCTTTTCATCAAGTTCTGAATTTTGGCTTCGTAGCCCGCACCTTTTGCTTTCACAGGATAGGCGCGCACCACTTGGTGTCCTGGCTCGCAATGAATCATCTGATTTTGAAAGACTTCTGGTAACAAATCCCCTTCGTAAACAATCATTCCAGTGGGAGAACCCGAACCCGTTTGCAATAAATTGGGAACAGAACCTGGATCGTTTTGAAACCAATGGCGTTTTGGAATAGAATCGTGCATACCGATGCGTCGGGTTCGCCAACCTGCGCCCGTCATCTCATCCGTGTAGCCGTAATTGCCGTATTGCATGACGTAATTGATGCGCGTTCCTCGATTGCCGTCGTCGTCATTATCGGATTGCCAAAGACTGCCGTAGCTATCCACTGCCAGTTCGTAAGGATTGCGGAAATTATGTCCTAAAACTTCCAGATTGCTACCATCTAGCTCGCAGCGAAATGCCAAGCCTTGTTTGTAGCTGCCATTTTTGGTGTCAATGACTTCGTCCAAACGATTTTTGATGAAATTACCATCTTTATCGGCTATTTTTTCAAAAGCATTTCCAGAGTTAAAATACAAACGACCGTCCATTCCGAACGTGAAGGCGTGCATGCCATGATCGTGTTGGTCGCC